>JBJMLY010000579.1:0-10850 GCA_045805025.1 Cytophagaceae bacterium
GAAAAATATTACAGTGATCGGTTCGGGAACCATGGGAAACGGCATCGCCCACGTTTTTGCGCAGGCAGGATATCAGGTATCGCTGACGGATGTGTCAGAACAGGCCCTTCAGAAAGCCATGGCCACCATCGGCAGCAACCTGGACAGGCAGGTAAAGAAAGAACTGATCACGGAACAGATCAAAAAATCGGCCCTGGCCAATATCAGAACCTTCACTTCCCTGAAAGAAGGCGCTTCACAGGCCGATCTGGCCGTGGAAGCTGCCACCGAAAACCAGGAGATCAAATTCAATATATTCCGGGAGCTTGACACAATTTGTCCCAAAGAAGCCATACTCGCATCCAATACCTCTTCCATATCCATTACCCGCATCGGCGGAGTGACCAAAAGACCCGAACAGGTGATCGGTATGCATTTTATGAACCCTGTACCCGTGATGAAATTGGTGGAAGTAATACGAGGCTATTCCACCTCCGAAGCCTGCACAAAAACCATTATGGAGCTTTCTGTAAAGCTTGGAAAGAGCCCGGTGGAGGTAAACGATTATCCGGGATTTGTGGCGAACAGGATACTCATGCCCATGATCAATGAGGCTATTTATAGTCTGTACGAAGGCGTGGCCGGCGTCGAGGAGATCGATTCGGTGATGAAAATGGGCATGGCCCATCCCATGGGACCTTTGCAGCTGGCCGATTTCATCGGACTCGATGTATGTATTTCAATCCTAAACGTGCTTTACGAAGGATTCAAAAATCCGAAATACGCGCCCTGTCCCCTGCTGGTGAACATGGTCGAAGCCGGCAAGAAAGGTGTGAAAAGTGGTGAAGGCTTTTACCTTTATGAAGCAGGATCTAAAGAATTGAAAGTGGCGGGAAGGTTTTTGAAATTTTGAATTATGAATTTTGAGTTTTGAGTTTTGAATTAAAAAAATCACGAGTCAGAAATTGCCTGTTAGGCATGATAACATAGGAGAAAACTCCTGCTTTTGACCGGCAAGCATTCAAAATTTAAAAACTCAAAATTCATAATTATTTTTCCGCATCAGGCTGGCCCAGTAATCTTCCTACCAGCAATACGATAAATAGATTTGCCCAGACCGATTCGACGATGGAAATGCCTTTGATGACAGGAATGGCATTGGGATACGGGGTGTCCTGAGCACCTACTACCGTCATGCTATGCGCCACGCAGGCAGTATAACTATCCAGGCCGAGTTTGATCGGAACACCCATGGCGCCAGGATTGGCAATATTGATCAGGTCATATAGGCTCCCGAAAGAAATTGCAATCATCAGAAATATGCAGGTAGAGCCCCAGAGCTTTTCTTCCGACATCTTATTACCGCTGAACAGGTCAAGGATACCGAAATACATGACCGTAATTTCAGTCAGGAAGAGCACCATGTGAATGAAAAAAAGGAAAGGCTGCTGTTCCTTTTCGGTTTCGTAAAGAGGAAATATCGGGTTTACAATAAACAGGGTCAGCACATAGGTGCCCATAATAATGGTAAAAAGGGCGTAAATGATAAATCTGTTCTGGGTGAAATTCCTGAGCATATCCCACATGACCAGCACATATATTCCCCCTAATAAAAGCACGATACAGTCTCTGATCACATAGGAGTTTTCAAATCCCATCATATCGAAAGAATCCTTTAAAAGCAGGGCTGTCAGAATGATCGAGATCTGAAGGATCACGACGTTTCTGAAATCCCTTTTCTTTTCGTGGGCCAGGTCATCCCCATTGAGTTTCTGAATGAAAAAATCGAGCATAACCTTCGAATTTTGAATTTTAAATTTTGAGTTTTGAATTAAAAAGTTTCAATAAAGCCAGCCTGCGTCTGATATTAAGCCACATACGATAAAAATCATATTCCGGACTTAAAATTATAAGTTCAGCCCCCATTCAAAACTCAAAATTCAAAACTCATAACTACCTATACAGCTACATCATTCTCCCTCAAAGCGTCGTTCAGTGAGGTTTTAAGGTCGGTACTCGGTTTTCTTTGTCCGATGATAAGAGCGCAGGGCACCTGGAAATCGCCGGCCGGGAACTTCTTGGTATAAGAACCAGGAATAACTACCGATCTTTCGGGCACATAACCTTTATATTCTACAGGCTTGCTACCTGTTACATCAATTACCTTCGAGCTGGCAGTAAGGGTCACATTGGCCCCCAGAACCGCTTCTTTACCGATTCGGACCCCTTCTACAATGATGCAGCGGGAACCTATGAAAGCTCCATCTTCGACAATTACCGGCGCTGCCTGAACAGGCTCCAGCACCCCACCGATTCCAACACCTCCGCTTAAGTGCACATTCTTGCCGATCTGGGCACAGCTGCCTACCGTCGCCCAGGTATCGACCATTGTACCTTCGTCGACGTAAGCGCCGATGTTGACATACGATGGCATCAGGATTACCCCTTTGCTGATATAAGAACCATACCGGGAAACTGCCGGTGGCACCACTCTTACTCCCAGCTTTTCATAGTCTCTTTTAAGCTCCATTTTATCGTGGAATTCGAAAGGTCCCACCTCAATGGTTTTCATCTTCTGAATCGGAAAATAAAGGATCACGGCCTTCTTGATCCACTCATTTACCACCCATCCGTTGGGTCCGGGTTCGGCTACCCGCTTCTTGCCTTTGTCCAATTCCTCAATAATGGTTCTGATCACTTCAATCGTTTTCGGATCGCTTAATTTTGATCGGTCTTGCCAGGCTGCTTCAATGATGTCCTTCATTTAATAAATCTTAGTTTAAAAATCTTTACTTTTAATCGTGAATCGTATTCTTATAGCCTCTGTTCTGAAGCCGGTAAACGACCCGCGAATGTACGAAAAATTCGGAATTTCAATCAGCCGGTTGGAAGGGACGGAAGTACATATTTGCGGATACAGAGAAGCTGGAAGTTGGAAGAAGGAAGAAGGAAGAGGGGGGAAAGAAGATACAGACAGAAAAATCGCTTTTCATCCGATCTTTGAATTCAACAGACTCAGTTTTGACAGGGTCTTTGCTCCTTTCAAGTTCCTCGGGATACTACTTAAAGTAAAGCCTCAAGTAATAATAGTTACTACCTTTGAATTACTGATAGTTACGATTTTATACAGAATTTTATTTGGCGGGAAAATCTTATACGATATCCAGGAAAACTACTATAGAAATATCCGTTTTAACCAGACCTATCCTCCTGTAATTCGTACTGTTTTAGCCCTTTATACCCGCACAATGGAATACCTTTCCATTCCCTTTATCAGCCATTGCCTGCTGGCCGAACGGAACTATGAACAGGAATTCAGCTTCAGTAAGGGTAAAAGCCTGGTTATCGAGAACAAATACCAGAAACAGCCGGGGGAAAAGGATCCGCTTCCCCGCCCTAAGCCGCTAAGTAAAGGGCCTATCCGATTGCTGTATTCCGGGACTATTTCAGAAGAATACGGGATCTTTGAAGCCATCAATCTGGCGGAAAAACTGCATGAAATCCATCCGGGTATTTCTTTAACAATAATCGGTTATTGTGCTAATAAGCAAACACTTAACTATATCAAGGAACGTATTGAGAGTAAAGACTTTATTCAGCTGACTGGCGGAGAGGACCTCGTTTCTCATGAGCTTATACTGGAAGAGATCCGCAAGGCCGATTTCGGACTTTTAAGCTATCGGCCCAACAAAAGCACCGAGAACTGTATACCCACCCGCTTATTTGAATACCAGGCCCAGCTTCTCCCGATGATCATTGCAGAAAACAAGCTCTGGGAACAGATCTGCGCTCCCAATACGGCCGCCATTTTTATCCATTACAAAAGCTTCCATCCAGCCCATCTCCTTCAACAATTGACAGAAACTACGTTCTATCCGGCCGGCCTAAACCCGGATGTATTCTGGACAAGCGAAGAAATCAAACTTCAAGACTTGATTAAAAGTTATCTGAAATAATGTATTGATAATTAATATTTTATATATAATCTAAATTTTTTTTTAGATATGTCTAAATTTTATATACCTTTGTAAAAAAGAGGAACCCATGCTAAGTCTTGCTGAAGAAAATTACCTGAAAGCGATCTACCACCTCTCCGACCATGGCAAGAGCGGGGTATCCACCAATTCCATCTCCGACCTCCTTAAGACCAAGCCAGCCTCGGTCAGCGATATGCTCAAAAAGCTATCTCAGAAGGAAGTAATCAATTATATCAAATACCAGGGAGTAACCCTTACCGAAACGGGTAAAAAAATGGCCCTGCAGGTTATCCGCAAGCACCGTTTATGGGAAGTATTTCTGGTTCAGAAGCTGAACTTTAACTGGGACGAAGTGCATGAACTGGCAGAACAGCTTGAACATATCCAGTCCAAGCTTCTGATCGACCGTCTGGACGAGTTCCTGGGACATCCTTCCTACGACCCCCACGGAGATCCTATTCCCGATGAAAGCGGCCATATCAAAGCAAAAAAACAGATACCCATTTCAGAGGCAAAACCGGGTGTTGGAGGTTCGGTAGTCGGACTAAAAGAAACGTCACCTCTGTTCCTCCAATACCTGGATAAGGCAGGAATTTACATAGGAGCCCGGATCCGGATCATCGATAGAATGGAATTTGACCAGTCCACCGAGATCCAGATCGATAACAAAAAGACCTTCGTCATCTCCAGCGAGGTTGCCAAAAATATATTTATTACCGATTAGAGCACAAGAAATCAAAATGAGAATAGTACCATTTTCAATAACAGGCATCTGCTTCCTCCTGACCGCCTGCGGGACCGATTCAGCGACGAAGAAAACCGAGGGCAAACTTCAGATCGTTACGACCACCGGCATGATCGCCGACGCAGTTTTGAACATAGCTGGAGACAAGGTCGAGATAACCGCACTGATGGGTCCGGGTGTTGACCCTCACCTCTACAAAGCGACCCAGGGGGATGTCTCAAGGCTGAAGAATGCCAGCCTGGTATTTTATAACGGACTGCACCTGGAAGGCAAGATGGGCGATGTGCTGGGAAAGCTGGATAAAAACAAAGTAATTCCTGTATCCAGGCATATTAATGAATCAAAACTGCGGAAGTCCCCCCAGTTTGCCGACAGCCATGACCCCCATATCTGGTTTGATGTAAAGCTCTGGATGGAGGCCGTCAGGGAAATCAGCGCCGAACTGCAGAAATTGGATACGGTCAATGCGGCTTTGTATGAAAAGAATGCACAGGCCTACCTGCTGAAGCTGGACTCCCTGGATGCCTGGACCAGATCCGAAATACAAAGCATTCCCCAAAGCGGGCGTATTCTGATCACCGCCCATGATGCCTTCGGCTATTTCGGAGATGCGTATGGTATTGAAGTAAAGGGATTGCAGGGAATCTCCACCCTTTCCGAGTTCGGACTGAACGATGTAACAGGACTCGTTAACCTTATTGCAGCCAGGAAGGTTAAAGCCGTGTTTGTAGAGTCCTCTGTACCGAAAAAATCGATCGAAGCGGTGGTGGAAGGCTGCAAGAACCAGGGACACGAAGTAAAGATCGGGGGAACCCTGTTTTCTGATGCCATGGGACCCGCAGGGACACAAGAAGGCACATATATAGGAATGGTAAAGGCAAATGTCAATACGATTGTGAGAGCGTTGAAATAGTCAATGGTCATTAGGAAAAAAACAAATGACAAATGACAAATGACAAATGACAAATAAAAAAATACAACAATTAATCAACAACCAAAATGATCGAGCACGTAGATAACCCTGTTGTTGAGATCCATGACCTGACGGTCAGCTATAATAAGAAACCGGTACTCTGGGGCATTGACCTTACCCTGCCTAAAGGTGCCATCGTGGGCATTATCGGTCCGAACGGGGCAGGTAAATCTACCCTGATCAAAACCATTATGAACCTGATCCCGGCCGGCAGCGGATATATCCGCCTGTTCGGCAAAGACCTGGAAGAGGTCCGGCAGAAGATCAGCTATGTGCCCCAGCGTGAATCGGTGGACTGGGACTTCCCTGCTTCCGTCATGGATATTGTGCTGATGGGACGCTACGGCAAACTCGGACTTTTCAAAAGACCCCGGAAGGCCGATAAGGATGTAGCTCTGGACTGCCTGACCAAGGTAGGAATGGAAGGCTATGTGAACCGGCAGATCTCCCAGCTCTCGGGCGGACAGCAGCAAAGGGTTTTTCTGGCCCGGGCTTTAGCCCAGGATGCTGACCTGTACTTTATGGACGAGCCTTTTGCGGGTGTGGATGCGGCTACAGAAGCGGCCATTATAACAATCCTGAGGGAAATGGTGGCACAGGGAAAAACAGTGGTCGTTGTACACCACGACCTGAATTCGGCCGAAGAATATTTCAACTGGATCCTGTTCCTGAACATGCGCCTGGTAGCTTCCGGACCGACTTCCAAAGTATTTACCCAGGAACTCCTGCAGGAAACGTACGGAGGCAAGCTCACAGTACTGGCCAAAGTAGGCGATCTGCTTGAAAAGCAGGGACTGCCGACGAGGGAAAAATAATAGTCATTAGTCACTGGTCATTAGGAAGAAAAAATGACAAATGACAAATGACAAATAACAAATGACAAATAACAAATGACAAATAACAAATGACAAATAACAAATAACAAATAACAAATAAATATTTAATCTCATGACTCAATACTCATGACTCAATACTAAATGGAAAAGCTAATCCAATTCCTCTCCTTCTCCGACCCGAACGTACGTTTTGTGGTGGCAGGATGCATATTGCTGACAGTAAGCTCGGCGATTGTGGGCTGCTTTACCTTTTTGAGAAAAAGAGCCTTGCTGGGAGATGCCGTGGCGCATTCCGTGTTGCCGGGAGTCTGCCTTTCCTTCATGATCGCCGGCACGAAAAATCCTTTTGTACTGCTGATCGGTGCATTCATTACTGGCTGGCTTTCGCTGTTAGCCATCGACTTTATTACCCGCAATACCAAACTGAAAGAAGATACAGCCATCGGACTAACCCTTTCGGTATTCTTCGGAGTGGGTATTCTGCTGCTGACCAATATTCAGCATTCCGGCAACGCGGCACAGTCGGGCCTTGACAGCTTCCTGTTCGGCAAGGCTGCTTCCCTGATGATGGACGATATCCTGATCTTCGGAACGGTAGGAATTATCGTAATTCTCCTGGTCTTCTTCTTTTACAAAGAGCTTTTTCTGATCTCTTTTGACGAAAATTATGCCCGCACCATCGGACTGCCGGTCAAAACCATTGAGCTGCTGCTGTCCACCCTGACCGTCATGGCCGTTGTAGTAGGAATCCAGGCGGTAGGTGTTGTGCTGATGGCCGCCATGCTGATTACCCCTGCTGCTGCTGCCCGCTACTGGACCAGCAAGCTCACCACCATGATCCTGATCGCGGTGATCCTGAGCATGGTTTCCGGAATCGGAGGAGCCTTCGTCTCTTTTCAGCAGAGAAATATGCCTACCGGTCCGTGGATCGTGATGATCATCTCGGTGATCGCCATCTTCTCCTTTCTATTCTCTCCTACCAAAGGAATTGTGGCCCGGCTTATTATCCAGAGAAGTCATAAGCTGAAGATCCTCAAAGAAAATATACTCAAGCTCTTGTTCCAGCTGGGAGAAAAAGAGAAAGATTTTCTGGCCCTGCGCAGCATCGGGCAGATCATGGAGAAAAGATCCATGAGAAGCACGGAACTGAAAAGAGGCTTACGCCTGCTGAGGCTGGAGGGCTATGTCAGCAAAGAAAAATCAGGCTGGCGGCTTACCCGGGAAGGAAAAGACCAGGGACAACGGGTGACCAGGCTGCATCGCCTCTGGGAGATGTACCTGACCGAGTACCTGCGCATCGCTCCCGATCACGTGCATGACGACGCCGAAAGCATGGAACATATCATTACGCCGGAGATTGAAAAGAAACTGGAGGAGCAGTTGCGCTTCCCAAAACAGGACCCGCATGCTTCGGAAATACCGTATAAAAATTAATTTTGAGTTTTGAATTTTGAATTTTGAGTTTTGAATTAAAAAATAACAGCTATGAAAAAAGGAGTAATACTAGACAAGAGTTTTAATTTTTCATTGGATATCATTTCTCTATATAGAAATCTATCTGAAAAAAAAGAATACGTGTTATCAAAACAAGTTCTACGATCAGGAACAAGCATTGGAGCCAATATTGAAGAAGCTACTGCGGCTCAATCAAGAAAGGACTTTATCAACAAAATGACAATAGCCTCAAAAGAAGCAAGGGAAACGAAATATTGGTTGCGCCTTCTGGATAAAAGCCAGATAGTAGAAAGGAATTATCAGCCTTATCTTAATGAAATTGAAGAAATTATTAAAATCTTAACTTCTATCGTTAAAACTTCACAGGAAAAATCTGCGAGCTCGGTAATTCAAAATTCAAAACTCAAAATTCAAAACTAAGAAACGTGGACGCTTTCTGGATCATACTCACCGGCTCTCTGGTCGCCGTCTCCTGCGGAATACTGGGCTGCTACCTTGTGCTCAGAAAAATGGCCATGATCGGCGATGCCATTTCCCATTCCGTATTACCGGGTATCGTGATTGCCTTCCTGTTTACCGGCTCCCGCGACTCAATGATTATGCTCACCGGAGCAGCGGCACTCGGGGTTATCACCACCTTCCTGATCGAATTCTTCCACCGCCAGGGAAAGCTGCAGAGCGATGCCGCCATTGGCGTCACCTTCACCTGGCTGTTCGCCATCGGTATTATCCTGATCTCCTGGAAAGCCGGACAGGTGGACCTGGACCAGGATTGTGTGCTTTACGGAGAGATTGCTTTCATTTCGCTGAACACCATTAACCTGGGGGGATTTGAAATCCCACAGGCCGTGGTCATTATGGGATCGGTGCTGCTCCTGATCATACTCTTCGTGAGCCTCGGCTACAAAGAATTATTCCTGACCACCTTCGACCCTGCCTATGCCTCGGCCATGGGTATTTCCACCATCCTCTGGCATTACCTGCTCATGGCCATGGTATCGCTGAGCACCGTGGCAGCGTTCGACAACGTGGGGGCCATTCTCGTGGTCGCTTTCATGATTGCCCCGGCGGCCACTGCCTATCTGCTTACAGAAAAATTTGGTCAGATGCTCGGCATGGCTATCGTATCCGGCATACTCTCTTCCGCCGGGGGCTATTACCTGGCCTCCCTGCTCGACGGCTCCATTGCAGGCGCCATGTCGGCCGTAGCCGGACTGCAGTTCTTATTGGTACTACTCTTCGCTCCTCAAAACGGGATTATTACGAAAAAGCTGTCAGGAAGTTGGAAGTAATCGGTGTAATCCTCCTAATCATTTAAAGCGGTGTTCAAACTATAGCCTTGCAAAATGCGTTTATTATACACAACTTCAGCCTATGAAAAAGTCCCTGATTCTCACTGCAGCCCTCGTATTTTCCGTCATGATCATGGCATTGACCCCGAAAGACGATAAGGAGGAAACCCGTAAGAAAAAAGACCCGGTCATCAAATGGATGAGCTTCGCCGAAGCCTCCAAACTCAATCAGAAGCATCCTAAGAAAATGTTCATTGATGTATTCACCTCCTGGTGCGGATGGTGTGTACAGATGGACAAGACCACCTTTAAGGACCCCAATGTCAGCAAATACCTGAATGATAAATACTATGCCGTCAAGCTGAATGCCGAAAGCGACGCCATGATCAGCTATAAGGGAAAAGAAATGAGTGAAAGAGACCTGGCCAAACAGATCTTCAGGGCTACCGGCTACCCCACCACGGTTTACCTGGATCAGGAACAGAACCTGCTTCAGCCTATTCCCGGATACCTGGAAGCTGAAATGCTCAATAAAATTTTGCATTTTTACGGAGAAGATTCTTATAAGACCATGAGCTGGGAACAGTTCGAGGCAAACTATAACAATCCCCAATAATTGATAGCATCCGTCATCAGCAGTAAGGAAGATACGATTATAGCCCTGGCCACTCCTCCGGGAGTCAGTGCTATTGCCGTCATCAGACTTTCAGGCCGCAAGGCCATTGAGATCTGCCAGTCTCTTTTCCACGGCAAAGATCTGCATCAGCAGCCCACACATACCATTCATTTCGGAACCATCAGAGATCAGGAGCAGATCATTGACGAGGTCGTCGTAAGCTTATTCAAGGGCCCTCATTCCTTTACCAAAGAAGATGTGGTGGAAATTTCCTGCCATGGCTCGGATTACATCGTAAAAAAACTGATGCAACTGTTCATCCGCCAGGGAGCGCGCCTGGCGCAGGCGGGAGAATTTACCAAAAGAGCTTTTCTGAACGGACGCTTTGATCTGGCCCAGGCCGAAGCGGTAGCCGACATCATTGCTTCGGACTCCGAAGCTTCCCAGCAGACGGCCATGAACCAGATGAGGGGCGGATTTTCCAAAGAAATACGTAGGCTTCGCGAGGAGCTGGTGCATTTCGCTTCGATGGTGGAACTGGAGCTGGACTTCAGCGAAGAAGACGTGGAGTTTGCCAACCGCGAACAGCTCAGGGAGCTGATGAGCGGCATCAAGCGTGTCATTGAAGACCTGCTCTCATCCTTCTCGCTTGGCAATGCCATCAAAAATGGTATTCCAACGGTCATCGCCGGCAAGCCCAATGCGGGTAAGTCTACACTGCTCAATGTATTGCTGAACGAAGACAAAGCCATGGTCTCCGAAATTGCCGGTACCACCCGCGATTTTATAGAGGACGAGATCAACATCGGAGGTTTTACCTTCCGCTTTATCGATACCGCCGGGCTCCGTGAAACCAAGGATAAGCTGGAAGCCATGGGCATTGAGCGTACCCGTCTCAAGATGAAACAGGCTTCCCTGATCATCTACCTGTTTGATGTGAACAGTACGACGGAGAAAGAACTGGTAAAAGACCTGGA
>JBJMLY010000580.1:0-3368 GCA_045805025.1 Cytophagaceae bacterium
TAATGCCGCACATGGATTGAAGTTAAGAGTTTAAGCTGAGTATAAAAATCAATACTCCTGTAACAACATAATTTTAATAGCCTACGACTTAAGTCGTAGGCTATTAAAATTCATTTAAAAGATCTTTCCCGGATTCAGAATTCCGTCCGGATCAAAAACTTTTTTAATACCCCGCATCAGCTCCAGTGATTTCTCTGCCAGAGCAATGCTTATATAAGGTCTCTGCACATAGCCAATACCGTGTTCACCGGAAATCGTGCCTCGAAGAGAAACGCAAAGCCTGAAAATTTCTTTAATGCCTTCCGTGACTTTAAGATCCCAGTCTTGCTGCGACATGTTTCCTTTGACAATATTAATATGAAGATTTCCATCACCGGCATGTCCGTAGCAAACGGATTTAAACCCATATTTATGACCGATCTCTTTGACGCCTTTCAGAAGAGCGGGGAGCTCAGCTCTGGGAACCACAGTATCTTCTTCCTTATAGACAGAATTTGATTTTACGGCATGCCCTACATTTCTTCTCAGTTTCCAGAGATCTTCTTTCTGCTGTGCGCTGTCGCCTACCAACGGTTCTCCGATATCATACTGCGCCACGAGCTCATAAATTTTTTCGGCGTCTTTAAATAATAAGTCCATATCGTTTCCATCCACTTCGACAAGAAGGTGAGCGCGTATGTCTTCAGGAATACTGATACTGATATTTAAATAGCGGGCGCTCCATTCGATCGCCTCTCTCTCCATAAACTCCAGAGCAGATGGCCGCACACCTCCCAGCAATATTGTATTTACCGCCTGGCATGCTTCTTCCGCCGAACGGAAAGGAATGAGCATCACAATATCTCTGGGTGGATATGGTAAAAGCCTGAACACAATTTTAGTGATGATGCCCAGAGTACCTTCACTTCCGATCATCAGCTGGGTCAGGTTATAGCCGGTCGCGTTTTTCAGTACGTTAGCTCCCGTCCATATAATATCACCGGTGGGGAGGACTACTTCCAGGTTCAGCACATAATCTTTGGTTACTCCATATTTGACTGCCTTGGGTCCGCCTGAAGATTCTGCCAGATTACCGCCCAGAAAAGAGCTGCCTCTGCTGGAAGGGTCCGGAGGATAAAATAATCCTTTGGCGATCACTGCTTCCTGAAAAATCTGTGTGATTACGCCTGATTCTACGGTAGCCTGAAAATTTCTTTCGTCAATATTCAGGATCTTGTTGAACCGCTCCATTGAAATAACCAGGCCTTTATGCACGGGCAATGCCCCTCCACTCAGTCCCGTCCCGGCTCCGCGAGGAGTCACGGGAATTTTATGAACCCCGCATAATTTAAGAATATTGCTGATCTGCTCCGGGCTGTCAGGTTTCACGACGATATCAGGCAAAAAAGAAAGGTCTTCTGTTTCGTCGTGTGAATAATCGGACAATGTTTCCTCATCCGTCCATACGTAATTGTCTCCGACAATCTTTTTAAGCTCCCCGATAATCTGAATACTTGTGCCTGTCTGACTCATTGTTCAATATTTTTTTGTAAATTCGCTAAACCTACATGACCATGGCTATCTTCAAAAGTACGAAATCTCTTTTGATTATAATGGCAAGTGCCTCAGCCTTGCTTCTTGCTTCCTGCAAAACACCACAGGTCAATGTTGAGTCCTCCGGACTTACAACAAATAAGGAAAACAGCGGTTCCAAAGATTCTAAAAATGTTACTACGGTGGTCAGCACGGCCCGCTCCTATATCGGCACCAAATATCAATATGGAGGGTGCAGCAGATCGGGCATCGACTGTTCGGGACTCGTTTACACCTGCTATAAAGCGGTCAACAAAGAGTTGCCTCGTACAGCCGGTGCGCAGAGCCAGTGCGGACACCCGGTTAAGATCTCGGAGCTCCACAAAGGCGATCTTCTGTTTTTTACCGACCAGAAAGGGCATACAAAAATTACACACGTAGGTGTTGTATCGGATGTAAGCAAAAGCCAGGTTAAATTCATTCATGCTTCAAGCCATAAAGGAGTTATAGAAGCCGATCTTCTGTCTGACTACTATAAACCTCTGTTCTTAAAAGCAGTAAGGATCATCTGATTTACTTCAGATAACAGGAGCAACATATTCACTTTTCCACTCCGGAAAAATAATATGCAAGGCTTTTCCCAGAAATAAATTTTTAAAAATCTAATCCTGCTTTAATCTCATTCTAATTCCTCTTTAAAACTGAGTTGCAAACCGACTTCTGCGGGAATAATTTTGTGTGCTATACAAGACCGCAGGCACGCTATGAAACCCAAATTCGACCAGATCAAAATCCATAAAAAGGTTAAAATATTTTTAACCGAAAATTCCGCTTCTTATGCCGAATTAGGCTATATAATTTCAGGAGAAGTGCTTTCTGCCCATGAACTCAATAAAAAGGAAAACCCCGGCTTTTTTGACCTGTACAATTTTCAGCTTCACCTGAGCCACCACAATAAAGTAAAAGTGATCATGCTCAAAACCGAGGTCGGAGAAGAATATCTTCTTTCATACGAGGACATTAAGGAATTGAGGTATGTGTAAGCCCATCATAATCTTTTACCAGGGAAGCTAGAAACTATTCCGTTATTAATACGGAAGCCCTTCAAATATTGCCCGGACAATAGGAACCTAGCTATATTTTGACGATATTTACTCTTCTCCTTACAATTCTCTGCAATTCCTGTCTGTATCTCTGCCCCTTGCAGCCTCTACAAACATTGATGACCCATGGAATGTATAAAGAGAACAATCATAAAAAAGGAAAGAACCAATAATGACTAAATCAAAAGAAAGCTTTACTAAAAAAGAAAAAGAAAAAAAACGACTGAAAAAGAAACAGGTAAAGGAAGAAAGAAAAGAAATCCGTAAAGCCAATAAAGGTCAAGGCTTTGATGACATGATTGCCTATGTCGACGAGAACGGAAACATCACATCCACTCCTCCGGACCCCAGCAAAAAGAAAGTTATCAATCAGGAAAGCATACAGATCGGTATTTCAAAACGAGTCGAAACAGAAGCTGCGGACCTGATCCGAAAAGGAACAGTCACCTTCTTTAATGAATCAAAAGGATATGGATTTATTAAAGACGGGGAAACACAGGAAAGCATATTTGTGCACATCAACGGGCTGGTAGATACCATAAAGGATAATGACCGGGTAAGCTTTGAAATTGAAATGACACCCAAAGGCAAGAGCGCGGTCCGTGTAAAAATCGTTAAATAGAGTTGACCCGGCTACGTGCTGAGCTCACTATACATTCATCTAAAAGAAACTCATGAGACAATTAAAAATAGCAAAACAGATCACCAACAGAGAAAGCCAGTCCCTGGATAAATACTTACAGGAAATTGGTA
>JBJMLY010000581.1:0-6249 GCA_045805025.1 Cytophagaceae bacterium
CGAGTCTTTGGCAAATACCTGCACACTGCCTTTAAAACCATTTTTGATCAGTACCGCGGAAGCAAAGATCAGAATGTCGTTAAGCCTGCATGAAGAATCAATGACAATTATTTTCTTTGAATAAAGGATAATATTGCCACTGTAATTCTTATTCCTGAGTAAAGAATCTGATCGCAGCATTAAAGTCTCTTCAATAAAAGACCTGTTAATGGTATCTGATCTGACATCAATGCTATCCTGCATCTCCGTTATGCCTGACTTAAATACCGAAATAAGCCTTTCCTTATAGTTTTTATTTAAAGAGGGAAGCGAAGCCTGGCTTATCCTGGATTCTCCCTCAATGAGCTGCCCTCCTTTAAAGCTTTCTCCCTCCATAAAGGCTCTCTTCACACCGGCCTGAGGAATATAGCATGTCCCTTTTAAGAGTGTATTTCCCGACAGGAAAAGCGGTCTTCCCTGATCTGCCAGAAAAAGGGCATCCTGGTTATTACCTTTTTTATATCCAAACAGAATAGTCTTTGTTTCAGTGTTAGGGCCGGAATAGGCTCTGGCAATCCCGTATTCAAAGAGTCCCCAGTGATCTTTTTTAATAATGACCGAATCTTTTTCCTCTCCAAACAGATCAAGGTTCTGTTCTTCTCCGTGAACAAGCCAGTCCCCATCTGCCAGAATAAGCGCTATTCCTGACTGGGCATTTCTATGCAAACGTTCCAAGAGAAAATTCTTTGAGTTCTGAGCTCTGTAAAAAAAGGCGATAGAAATGAATGCGGCTATGCTAAGGCTTATGACCAGAGAAAGTACGATCACTGAATACAGACTGCCTCCGCGTAGCATACGAAATTAAAAAGCGTCCCTATTAAACTTTTCCTTTTTCGGTTTCTCCTTGACCGGATCTATATCCGCAGGTGGAAGTTCGTTACGTTTCTTCAACAGGAAAGGAAACTTCCTCATCTTTTTCACTTTGATGACCGGTTCTCCATTATTATAGGTAATATATTGGACGGTGTTATCTTTCATGTACACTCTCTGTTTACCATCCAGGTTTCCTTGCTTATAGCTCCCTGTTTTTACAAGTGTTCCTTTACTGTCATAAATTTTAAACTTTCCGTGCAGTACTCCCTTTTTCCAATTATAGATCTCTTCAAATTCTCCGCTGATGTTCCAGTTTCTCCACTCTCCTACTTTAAGTCCGTATTTAAACTCACCTTTCTGCTTGAGATTTTTATTAGGGTAGTATTCTGTGTAATTGCCATGGAGTAACTTCCCATCATAACCGCCTCTTGTGGTTTTTATGTCATTGGCATTGTACCAGTAATAATATTTATCATCATCTACCTTGATTTTCGATTCTTCGTGCAGAATATTGGCATAGACTACATGATCAATATAGTTCAGCACCACGCGCTGGCTGCCTGGAAGTTCAAATCCCTTCTGTGCGCTCACGCTGAAAGACAGAAAGATCAAAAAAGGTAGCAGTATTCTGATAGCAGACATCATTTTCTTTTTAGGTAGAAAGATTGTTTATTATAAGAGACGAGAATTGAATCTTTGCCATTTTTTTCAAGAGAAATCCCTTCCACCTCTTCTCCTTCCGAGACCATGTATTGTTTATCGCGGATACTCATCAGGGCAATTTTCTTCTTCGTCGATGGATTGGTAATCATACCATGAAAGGCAATAAAGCTTAAATCCGGCGGCGGAGTGCTTTTTTCAGGGACTTTTACTTTTTTGCTATTTATATTTACAAATCGCTTTTTATCGGAGATCACAAGCTGCCCGCTCGTTCTCTGACCCAGAAAAGGATCCCGATAATTGGCCAGCAGAATAATAGAGTCTTCTCCTTGGTAGGTTTCACCGGAACTATGATATTCATTGTTTAGTGAATAATTGTATTTCTCTCCGGTAAAAGCTCCGAAAAAAGAATAAAAGGCATATCCCCACACGGCTGCTACCACGCAAAATAAGAATATGGTTTTATTATTTGCTTTCATTATTGAACTATAAAGCTTCGGTATTTAGAACTAAGTCCGGCATTACCTGCCTGATCATAGGCCACCGCAACCCAATAATATTTTGTTCCGGCAGTACCGGAGGTAAAAGAATAACTGAGTGTGGGACTGACAACCGTGGCGGGAAAACCATTGAGCAAATCGATCCCATTGGGCTGTTTGTATATATAAACTTTATAAAGATAGGCGTCGCTGACAGAGCCCCATTGTAATAAAGGATTGGGCTGTGCTGTATTGCTTGAGGCAGGCATGGGTACGGAATCCGGCCCTATTCTGTCCAATGTAAATGTTCTGAACGCTGAATAGTTTGAATTAAGAGCGCCATTGCCCGCCCGCACTTTCCAAAAGTACGTCTGATCTTTAGAGAAGGCATAGTTGATGGACGGATTAAAAGAATTGCTGCTAATCACCGTATCGTTGAAGAGTGTGGTAGAAGAGGCACTGTCAATCACTATATCATACTGGGTGGCTCCGTAAAGACCTTGCCACTTCAGGATCAGAGCAGGATTGTTGGTGACAAAATTATCTTCGGGGGATAATTGCACGACGGTCTGATTAGCCAGTGAACCTGTATCAATGCGGATTGAATAGGTAGTATAGTTGGTATGGCTGCTTCCATTCTCAGCCCTGACTCTCCATTGATAGGTACCAGGATTTAAAGAGTAGTTAACCTTGGTTCCTGTAACAATCGTATCCAGCACAAAAGTACCTGTGGAATCAAAAGAGGGTTTGGCAATCTGAAGATTGTACCGTGTGGCTGAAACAACCTCCTTCCACCAGTATTCCTGGGAATAACTTTGTGAAATGGTATTGTTGGCCGGTCCATAGATCGTAACCACGTCATCGGATAAATTATGTTCAAAAATGTCGCTGCAGGAACAGGTGAACATAACAAATGCTATATACAGAAGGATTCTAGCTTTCATGGCTGTCTGATGGGGGAATTACAATGTTCTGAAGATAAATAGTCAGCGTCAGCATCGTTCTTTTGGTTTTGCTATCCAGGTGCGATTTAAATACCACACTGGATACTCTGCCTATCTTACTGACCTGCTCTAATTCGTGTAAAAGTTTCAGAAGGTTGATATAATTGCCTTCTGCCACCACAATGCTTGATTCCACCTTAAAGTTTTTTTCCTGAGTGGAAATTACTTTAGGCAGGTTCTTTAAAATTACGTTATTTTTATGACAAAAATTACTGACTACTTCCAGAATATACTCGTGGTTACGAACAGAATCTGCCAGGTAATATTGAAAATGTGTATTAAGCCTGCTTAACTCTTTTTCAAGCTTTTTAATAGTAGCCGGAGCGTTCTGGGCTTGCCTGAGTCTTGACTCCATTTCATTTTTACGCCTGTATTTTTCTATGTTTCCGCTGATCACAGAAAAGTATATCATGAGAAAAGCTATTGCAGCTCCTCCCGTAAAATAATATACTTTTCTTTTATAAGTCTGTCCTTTGAGCATTAGCGCAACGTGATTTCTATTTTAAAATCCCCTTCCTTGTTTTTTTCATTATAGGCATAGCTAAGAACCTTCACTTCCCTGATCCAGTCAAAATCTTTCATCTTTTTAATCCAGGGATTAAGCTCGGTAGCGCTTGAACAATGTCCGCTGAGCAATGTAATCCCATTTTGAAAAATAAGCTTTTTTGCCGCCGTGCTTTCCTTTTCATGAAAAGGATTTACGGACAGTTCCGTGAGCCTGACAGATTCAGGAACCGTCGAGGCAATGCGGTCAGAAAAAAATGAAATCCTGGAATTTTCAAGCCAGCCGGATTCTTTCAGAAATTTTTCCTTTTCTTTGATCTGCGTCTCCAGGCTATCCTGTCTACTCAGCATAAGCTGATATCCTTGCTGCTTAGAGCTCAGCTTCTGATTCTGCGCATTCAGGTAAAAGGAAAAAATAAAATTAGAAACAATGACCGAAATCAATACAATACTAAAAACCGTCATCAGCTGCTTTAAAAGATTCTTATAAGTATATTCTTCAGCTTGTCTACTCATGACATCATCCTCTACGCAGACATTCTCATGAGCAAGCATAGCCTGCAAAGCGCCGGCATACGACAGCGCATATTGTTCGCCGAGCTCTTCTTCTCCTATTCGTATAGTTTGGGCATTCGCCTGAGGTAGATATTTATACTCCTTAACCACGTCATTTTCGAGTGTATACTGATGTCCGTCAAAAGACATTAAATGATCTGTGATTTTAAGAAATGGAATCAAGCCTAAACCGATCATTGGCCCAATCGAAAGAGAAATTACGGGAATTTCCCTTTGTCTTAACTGGTCAAGAACTTCATCGATCTGTGTCCTTCTAGCCACGCTGAGAAAATTTTCTTTTTTCTGAATATAAAAATCTGCCGGCTTTGCATTAGGGAAAACCTGGGAAAGCAGGCTTGTCATATCCTGGTTATTTTCCAGGTATACTTTCTTTGTTAATATTCCCTTCCCTGTAAAAACTAAGCTTAATGGAATATTTTTGTCAATAGAAGCAACTAATTCATCCAGAGAATTGAACTGTATTTTACTGTCAACATGAATGATTGATCTTTTTACCGAAAGCCGAACCAGACGGACCCTGTACCCTCCTTCTTGCAGAAATAGAAACTCTACTCCTGCAACCCTATCGGTGCCTGAAAATTTTCGCTTTAAACCGGCAAGCATGACTTAATAAATAATAGTAGGTTTAATAAATATAATGGAGATCCTCTTGTTCCGTGCCTTGGTTCTGCTGCTGAAGATCCATTTGAGTATTGGTATTCTTGAGAGAAGGGGAAAGCCCGATGTCTTGTCGCTTCTCTCTGTTCTTTCCAGCCCTCCCAGCACGATCACTTCATCGTTTCTAACCCGTATGATGGACTTAAACTGATTGGTCTGAGAAGCAGGCGGAGAACTGTTGTTGGGTGAATCGGTAAAGTCTGTTACATGTACGTCAATATTGAGTGTCACCTGGTCATCACCGGCAACAACGGGTTTGATAGAAACTGTCAGGTTGGCCTGCACCGGTATCCATTGAATGGCATTCGATACGGTTGGAGTAAGCCCTGTACCTATCACGTTCGATGTTTGTATGCTATAGTACCTGGTGCTTCCGATACTAAGATTCGCTTCGTGAGAATTCAGGGTGGAGAGCTTGGGCATTTGTCTTACCTCTACATTTCCATTGGTCTCAAGGGCTTTAAGTCCAAGGTAAAAATTAGGTGTTACGCGGCCAATATTAATGGCTGTATTGGTACCCAGGTAATCCAGGAAGTTATTAATGGACTTGGAGCTGAAATTAAAATTAAAGCCAGGCAGCACAGTACCGCCGGTTTTTACAGAATCCCCTAATCCGGCTGTAATGCCTGTGGATATTGTCCTTTGCTTGGTCACATCCAGCATGATCACATCAATCAGCACCATAGGAACCACCTTATCCAGACTTTTCAAAAAGGCTTCGATCTCCATAATTTGCGGAAGAGAGCCTGTAAGAAGTATACTGTTCAGTTCTTTAAACTCTTTAATCTCTACATTCTTTTTTATTTCAGCGGGTATGACTTCCTGAACATCTGAATAGGATCTGAACTGAAACTGAAACACTCTATAAGCTCTAAGTCCTTCCAGTTTTCTGTCACCGATCAGGTAAATATCTTTTTCATCCCGGAAGGTATAATCGGTTCCCTTCAGGATATAAGAAAGAAACTGTTCGAAATTAACCCGGTCCACCTTGGTTGAAATAGTTCCCTTGATTTCCGAAAACAGAAAATAGGAAATGCCGGATTCGGTAGCCACCAGTTTAATGGCCTGGTCTATCGGCACGTTCACCGCTTCAAAAGTAATCAGGCTTGTACCGGCTGTATCTTTAGTTATTTCGATATATGGTGCTGACTGGTTGGTCTGCTGGTTGGTACCTTTAGATGGCACATTCTTCTTTTTGGCATTTTTGGTATTGTTGGCCAACACTTGTGCTTCTTCACCTTCACTTAGACTTTGCAATAAATAGGAGTTGTCTTCAGTCTTTGTAAATTTTAAATTATTGGCAAAAGCGAATTTTTCAATGGCTCCGTCAAAGGGCATGTCTTCAATATATACACTTACCAGTTTGCCACTCACAGAAGGAGAAAGGATCACGTTTCTTTTACTTTGCTGGGTGATCTTTTTAGCCACTTTGTCCAGAGTATCGTTTTTAAGATCAAGACTGAGCATATTACTGTAGGAATTATAGCGAACCACCACTTCTTTCTGCGGCACCACAG
>JBJMLY010000582.1:0-7141 GCA_045805025.1 Cytophagaceae bacterium
ACTCTGGTCTTCGAAGACTGGTCACCGGTGATGGTTACAGTAACGCCTTCGGGATATTTTGTTTTCTGCATATCGGCCATGATTGCTCTTACCTTATCGGAAGCTTCAATCAGGTTTTGACCTGCTTTTTTAACAATATTTAATGTAATTACATTTTTGTGATTCAAACGGGCGTAGCTCTGCTTTTCTTCAAAAGCATATTTTACTTCTGCTACATCTTTCAGATATACAGGGGCGCCACGCATGGTTTTTACAATGATATTACCAACCTGTGCAGGATCTGTAAATTCACCCACTACCCGAACGGATCTTTTCATTTCACCTACTCTCACGAGCCCGGCAGATTGTGTTGTATTTTCAAATGCGACAGCCCTGGAAATATCATCCATTGTAATCTGAAGAACCTGCATCTTATACATATCCACATCGATCTTCAGCTCTCTCTCCAGTGCCCCTACCATATCGACACGCAAAATTTCTTTCATCCCTTCAATTTTATCTTTTGCCGCTTTTGCATAATCTTTCAATTTGCTGTTCTCAAAATCACCGGCAATGTTCACATACATGATCGGGAAATCTGAAAAATTCACTTCCTGAACAACGGGCTCCTGAAACATATCGTCCTTGGGAAGATACTGCTTCGCTTTATCAACCGCGTCTTTTACCTTTTGCTTGGCTATATCAACATCGATATTAGCATTAAACTCCACAATTACATTGGAGAAATCCTGCAAAGAGTTACTGGTGGTTTTCTTCACACCATTGATGGCTTTGATCTGTTTCTCCAATTCCTTGGTCACCAGATTTTCCATATCGGTAGGAGACGACCCCGGATAAATCGTCTGAACATAGATCGTCGGAATTACGATATCCGGAAACTGCTCTTTGGGCAATTTTATATAGGAATAAATTCCAAAAACGGTAATAATAATGGTCAGCAGATATATGCTGGTCTTATTATTAATGGACCAGCTGGTCGGTCCGAATTCTTTAAATGGATTTTTCATTTTTTAAAAATTTATAAGTTTAGTCCTGTATACTTTCCTTTAATGGAAACCAATCAGAACTTTATCTGCTGACCTGCTGTAAGATCCTGGAAGCCTGCAGTAATCAGCAAATCTCCTTGCTTCAGACCTTCTGCAATCTCTACTTTATCCAGGTATGATTTACCTGTCTTCACAAACTGTTTCTTTACCTTATAGCCTTTGCCATCTTTCTCGGCCAGGTAAACATATTTTCCCTGGTCAGACTCCTGCACGGTATTGACCGGTACAATAATGGCTGCTTTATTGGTGTAGTCATTGATCTTTACTTTGGCGATCATATTCGGACGCAAGGCCATATTCTGACCTTTCAGCGCTACTTCAATTTTAAAGGTTCTGTTCATGGCATCGATCACATTGGTCTTGTCCGTCACTTTCCCCTTTATATCCTGACCCGCATCAGGAAGGTTTACTACGACATCATCACCCACATTAATTTCACCAAAATAGGCTTCCGCTACTTCTGCCACTACTTTAAACTCAGACAGATTCACCACTCTGAATATCGGCATACCCGGCATGGCAGATTCACCCTGCTTTGACCTTACTTCATCAATAGTACCATCGATCGGAGATTTAACCCTGGTCATGGCATATTGTCTCTGAAGCGTACTCAGTCTGTTGTCAAGCGATTCTTTGTTATTCTTGGCGGATAAATACTGTACTTCGGTACCGACCTTCTGCTCCCATAATCCTTTCTGTTTTTCATACATCGTATTCGCGAAGGCAGCCTGCGCTTTGACTTCTTCGATAGACTGTGCTAATACCGAACCGTCGAGTTCGGCCAGCACCTGGCCTTTTCTTACTTTGTCTCCAAGCTGAACATTCACTCGCTGGATAATTCCAGGCGTTTCAGGACTTACCTGCACGTTTTTGTCTGAATCAATCTTACCCTGCACATCGATGTAATGATTAAAGTTGCTTTGGGCAACCGGAGTGACAGCGATGTCTTTCACTTTCTGATCAGACGCTGAAGTGTCGCCCATGGTTTTTAATTCCTTTTCCAGAGTCTTGATCTTTCCGTCGATCTCTTCTCTTTGTTTTTTCAGCTCGGCAAGCTGTGTTTTCTTAGCATCGGCTGTGCCGGCATCTTTTGAACAGGCGCTTACTATAAGCGCGGCGAAAAAAAATAAAATGTAAATTGGTCTCATTTGATTGTATAGTTAAAAATTCCTGTTTAATTATTCTGTATATAAAGTTCCTGTCGCTTTCTGCAGATCGACTTTAGCTACCACCGCATCGAACAGCGCTGCAAAGTAATTAGTCTGCGCTTCCTTGAAAGAAGCTTCCGCATTCACGACTTCAATGTTTGATCCGACACCAGCCTGGTATTTAATCTTCGTCACACGAAGAACCTCCTGCGCAAGTTCCAGGTTTCTCTTCTGGGAAGCCAGCGTCTGCAGGCTGTTCTTCAGACTGATGTTTGACTGCATGATCTGCAGGCCAATCAGGTTTCTCAGCGCCGAAAGATTGTTATCGGTTTTCACCAGGTTCAGTTTTGTCTGCTGCGCCTTATAATGTTTACTTAATCCATCAAAGATGGGCACCGATAAGTTTACTCCAAGCATGCTGTAATTGAACCATTGGTTCCCGAATACATTGCTCACGTGCTTATCCTGTCTCGTATATCCGCCAGTCGCGAAAGCAGACAATCTTGGCAGGTATCCGGCAAACACGTTTTTCCTTTCATAGATCTGAAGCTTTCTTTGGGTTTCCAGTGCTGCGTAATCAACCCGTTTTGAAAAATCGAACTTGGTCGGTAATGCTGTTTCCGTCGTATCAAAATTCAGGTCGGCTAATTTATCCGTCAGCACCATTGCGCTGTCCAGAGGCATGCCCATCTGGAAATGAAGTATCACCATGCTGAGTCCGAGCAGGTTCTCAAACTTCTGCATATCGGTATAAAGATTGTTGTAGGTAACTTCAAGTCTGTCTGCATCGATTTTTTCCACGAATCCGGCTGCATATTGCGCTCTGGTCTGCTTCAGCATGGAATCGAGCCTGCTCACATTAGTAGCCAGTAAAGCAATTCTCTCCTGATTAATCAGTACCATATAATAAGCCTTCGTCACCGATTCTACCGTCTGGATTTTTGATGCGTAGATATTCTTTTCAGCCAGTTGCCTGTAAGTTCCAGCCGCCTGCAAACCTACGATGTAAGAGCCGTCGAACAGAAGCTGACTGATCGTGGCGCTGGCATCTCCCGAGCTTCTGAGCTGAAAGAGGTTGGGGCTCGCGATTACATCGCCGGGCTGCACTCCGGGAATATTCTGCGTAAAGGGATTGCTTGGATTTGCTACAAAGAACAATCTTCTCAGATTGGGATTATCAATCACCGAAGCCGCGCCGTTCACCTGTGGTAACCCGATAGCCCTGATCTCTCCTACTTTGGCTTTGGCAATGCCCAGATCTGATTCGGCATTCCGTATGGAAGTCTGGTTAAGCAATGCATAGTCTATGCACCTTTTCAGGCTATAGCTGCTGTCGGTCTGAGCCAGCGCAGCCAGATTGAAAAGTAAAAATAAGGAACCTAAAAATGTATACTTTTTCATTGTGGTAATAATTAAAATTTAATCTTCTTCTTTAATCTGTTTGTATTTGTTAATCATTTTATGCCCTTTCAGAGTGCAGATCCCGTACAGGAAGTGTTCAATAAACTGGAGCTGCACCTTCTGAATATTGAACTTCGGAGTCGGAAAAACAAAAGGGTTGAAAGCCAGCTGAATTTCCTCAAGCCTGAGTCTTGAAATGATCTCGACATCAATCTCGTTCCTGTACAAGCCTTTTTCTATGCCGCTTTTCAGGTTCTTGACCAGGGAAGAATGAATGCATTGCTCTTTATGTTCTGTAAAAGTTTTCCAGGCTTTAGGATGATATTTCTGAACTTCAAAAAGCAGGGAGGGATTAATATTCTGAAAGGTATCCCTGAGGTGCTGGGATATCTTCAGCACTTCATCAATAGGGTCTGCCGCAATCTCCGTAATATTTTTCATGATCCCTTCCATCTCTTTCAGATGGTCTTTCGTTACTATAAATACAAGCTCATTTTTATCTTCAAAAAACTGATATATGGTCTTTTTTGAAATCCCCAGGTTCTTGGCCACTTCGTCCATCGTAATGCTCTTTACCCCATATCGGAAGAACAATTCCCTGGCTCCGCTGACGATCCTTTCTTTTATTTCCACTTGAACTTTCTGATTTTTTCCACAGCAAAACTATGGAAACTTTAAAGTTATCCAAAGTTTCCACCGGTGTTTTTTTTATGTAAAAAGAATTTATTTATTACGTCTCAACCCCTTGGCGCATACTCGTTCTCCTGCATGAACAGGATATATCGCTTTTTTTCAAATAGAGGCGTATTATAGAAGATCAGGAAAAAAATCTCCTGCTTAGTTATCATTTATTTTTTTGATAATCCTATTTATTTTCCCATAATTCTGAAGCATAAAGCCTATATTTTGCGTTAATGAATAAAAAAATTACTTCTCATGATTTTAAGAACAGGCTTTTCGTTTAAAAAATGAGATAATTTAGGAATGAAGTACTGAATACAAAAAAAATAAATGGAAAACTCAAAAGTAACAGAACTGACTTATCTCAAAGAAGCTTCGGCAAACAATAATGCCTTTCTCAAAAATATGATCCAGATCTTTCTGGACCAGACTCCCGTTCTGATCTCAGAACTTATAAAAAAATCACAGGCTGAGGATTGGACCGAATTCAGAAAAATCATGCATAAAGTTAAGCCTACCTTCACCATGATGGGTATTCGCCGGCTCGAAGAAATTGTGCATAAAATTGACGCTGCTGTCAAACAAGGAATTGAAAGAGAAAATCTCCCTTCTCTTATTACCGATATGGAAAAAATATGCCAGCTCGCCTATGCAGAACTAAAAGATGAGCTAAAGGTATTGTAAGGTCGATAAATAAATAAGCCCGCTTCAGGCGGGCTTATTTATTCTGACAGGGACATACCTGGCTTACTTCAATACTTCCAGCCAGCCCTTCACTTTCTTCGCGTTCAGATCGATCACATAATAATACATACCGTCGGGGAATGACGAGGCGTCCCAGCTGAAATCTCTCGAACGGGACTCAAAAACTTTGGCGCCCCAGCGATTGAAAACGGTAAACGTTACAAAATAATAGGTACAATTGTCGCCAGGCAGATTAAGAATCCTGTAAAGATCATTCATATTATCTCCATTGGGAGTAATAAGGTTTGGCGGAATAAACTGATCGAATGTAGTTTCCTTGTCTTTTACCTTAAATGACACACTGAGCGTATCCGAAGTACTGTCGGTACAGGTTGCGTCGCTGATACGGAACACAATTTTATATTGGCCGGGTGTTAATCCCCCGCAGGGTACGATCCATGAAAACGGTGAGGCAATACTATCATGTCCGGTAGCTCCCGGAAAAACCATACCATAGTCACCCAGGCTGAAGCCCTGGGGCTCGGCGGTAAGGGTCAGGCGATCTTTATGGTCTACGTCGGTCCCGATCACTGTAAAATTAATGGAATCGCCCACTTCGTAATAACCCGGTATTACGGCAGGTGAAGGCAGTGTTTTTATTTTCGGCTTTGTATTGAGCTCCGCTTTTACAAGAACGACAAGTGTCAGTGTATCCTTTTTAGGGTTCGGACACTGATGATCCTTAATCAGAATGTTCAGATAAAATGCGCTGTCTTTATGAATGAAAAGTTTTTTACACGCATCAAAGCACAACGGAGAAATAATCGAATCATTCGCTGGAGTTACATTAAACCCGGAAGCAAAGGTAACAATACCGGCAGGAAGGTTTGTTTTGATCGATTCGATGTTCAGTGTTGTGCTGATACCATTTAAGGTGGTAGCGCTGTCCGAGATCACCGCGCTGAAGCAAGTATCTTTTTCCAGATGAATGGTAATGGTATCGCCCTTCGCATAAAATCCTCCGGCAGGTTTTTTCAGATCGATCTTAGGACCAGCTACCAGGTTCGGACAATTGATCACCAGAAACTGGAAGTCTCTCCGGATCATGCCGATCTTCACCCCGTTCCGGTATTCGTCTACTTCCATGGCAAAAGCAAAAAGCCCTGTCTCGCTCGGTGTCACGCTAAGCAGTCCCGTGCGGGAATTAACACTTAAAGGCGGACTTCCGGGAATCTGATTGTTTGTTCCGTAAGGAAAATTCCAGGAAATATCCGGATATGGTCCCGGATCAGGAAATGGCTCCGAATCGAATGGAATGGCATATCCCTTTTGGGGAGTAACCATGCGATAAACCAATGAATCTCCGTCAGGATCAAATGCCCCGAAATCAATATTGAAAGGCTGGTTCAGACAAGGGAACTCGCCGGTCACCTGGGTAAACAGCGGACTAGTATTAATTATGCGGGAAGTGCAGCTCGGATTTCCCGTTGGAGGAAATTCCAGGTAAAATGCATTTCCTACTTCATCCGGAGTAAATATATTTTTAATGGTGGCATTCCGGCAGCATCTTTCCCATACTATATAATATCCTCCCGGATCATTATAAACACATGGGTCCAGCTGAATATCATCAGGCGTGGTATAGTAGAGCAACCTGGTACGAACTGTATTCTGGTCAAAAGCTGAACATTCGGGATGAACGTATCCGATAAAATTATTGGAAACCTGCTTCAGTTTAATGCCATGAGGCGTCATCAGAAAATTATTGCTTTTCTGATAGATCGCCACATCTATTTCGATATCGCTGGTCAGCAAGCCTGCCTGGGCATTGATGTCATCGAAGTACATCCTGAGAATGATCTCATAGTTATAGCCTCTTTTATACTTAAGCTGAAACTCACCTCCTACAATGTGGCTTGCCTGAGATTGGAAACAAATAAAAAAAATCAGCAGGACAAGGCCTGTAAAGCTTTTATTCATAGGATGGGATAATATTTTTTTCATTATAACGAAGACCTCCCCCTTAATTGTTTAATTTTATGGCTTATGAGGCAAAAAAAAGAACCTATCATCATTGAAAACCTCTTTATTCAGGAAATTGCCGCTGAAGGTAAGTGCATTGGCAGATTTAATGAAAAAGTCATTTTTGTCGAGCATGTTGCCCCACATGACATAGCCGAC
>JBJMLY010000583.1:0-4677 GCA_045805025.1 Cytophagaceae bacterium
ATAAAAAATTGGTTTAACAATTAAATCCTGTCCAAAAATCACCTAAGCCCCAAAAAATGGGACAAGCAATATAACAAACTATTCTGATTTCAAAACTTGATTTCAAAATAAAATGTATACAAGTTTTACAATTTATACGATTACCGCCTGAATTCAGCTGATAAAATCCTAAAGTAGGTATAAAATCATATAATTTCAAGCAAAACCGGGCAATGGTCCGAATGTTTGGCTTCGTTAAGAATAACCGTTCTTTTTAGTCTGGCTTCCATAGGCTTCGATACCGCATGGTAGTCAAGCCTCCAGCCCAGATTCTTTTCCCGGGCATTGGTGCGCTGGCTCCACCAGGTATAATGATGGGGCTCTTTATTAAAGTGCCGGAACGCATCGATAAAACCCTGCTCAAAAAACCGGCCCAGCCACTCCCGCTCTTCCGGCAGAAACCCGGAGGAATTGGCATTTGACTTTGGATTATGAATGTCGATGGGCTGATGACATATATTAAAGTCACCGCAGATGACCAGATTCGGATGTTTCTTTTTCAACTCCGCGATGTATTCAAAGAAGTCGTCCATCCATTCAAATTTAAAAGCCTGGCGGTGATCTCCGCTTGAGCCGGAAGGCATATACACATTCATTAACGAAAAGTCAGAGAAGTCCAGGCGCAGCACCCTGCCCTCCAGATCATATTTTTCCATGCCGCAGCCGATGCAATAATTGCCGGGTTTGACTTTGCTGAAGGTAGCCACCCCGCTGTAGCCTTTCTTCTCGGCCGGATGCCAGTAGCTTTCATAGCCCAGGTCGTGAAAAAGATTCAGGTCGACCTGGTCGGGGTTTGCCTTGATCTCCTGCAGGCAGATCACATCGGCGCCCGTAGCCGCCAGCCATTCGACAAAGCCTTTTTTGATCGCCGAACGGATGCCATTGACATTATAGGTGATGATCTTCATAGATCTTTAAAATACTCAATGATATGTTTCCTTAAGAATTTTTCCTGATCCATCAGGTCGAAGCCGGGCAAGGGCTTGATCAGCTTCCAGTGAGGCCAGCCCTCTTCGTCGACCCGCTCAAGCTCATAATAGCCCGACTGGCTCAGCAGCTTGCATACCGCGATATGCATCAGGTCCTGTTTTTCTTCTTTCGAATATACTTTTTTACCTTTACCCAGCTCCTGCACTCCGATCAGGAATAAGATGGAGTCGAGCTTTGGTCTTTTATGTAAAAGTTTAAACAGCTTCTGAAGCACCTGGTCCCATTCGGGATCGAATTCATGTTTTGGATCTGCCAAGGTTTTAAATAATGAAGTTAAAATTAACATATAAATCCGTTTGATCGCTGATTTTTTATCGCTGCTCTTTCCAGACAACTGTCTTTCCTGCTCAGACTCCCTGAATAAAGGGGAGAAAATGCTGTGCAGCCGCTGCCGTTATGAGCTTCCCAAAACAGACTTTCATAAGGAAGAACTCAATGACCTGAATAAAAAGTTCTGGGGAAGGGTCGACATCCGCTATGCGCTGGCTTACCTGAAATTCCATAAAGGCGGCATGGTGCAGAAGATTCTGTACCAGGTGAAATACCAAGGCAGGAAGGAGGCGGCGAAGATGCTCGGACAATGGTATGGCAACGACCTGGCCGACCATGGCTTTCATGAAAAATTCGATATGATCCTTCCGGTGCCTATGCATAAAGCAAAGCTCAGGAAAAGAGGATATAATCAGAGCGATCTGCTGGCCGAAGGACTTTCGGAAAGCCTGAATGTAGGCTGGTCGCCCAAAGTGCTGGTGAGGCTGGAAGAAAAAACATCCCAGACCAATAAGAGCCGCATCGAGCGCTGGGAAAATGTGAATACGATCTATAAAGTCTCCGAGCCCGAAGCCATCTATGGCAAAAAAGTCCTGATCGTGGATGATGTGATGACTACCGGCGCTACGTTTGAAGCCTGCGCCACCGAGATCTTAGCCAAGGGTGCGAAAGAGGTGAGTGTGGCGACGCTGGCGTATGCGGAGTAATTTTTTCTCCCCCTTGCCTCTCCAAAGGGTAATGCTGCCATTGAGTGGTTGTCCCGTAAAATTTGATTCTTATAATCTCAAACCCTCTCACCGTGGTCTGTGGCACACAGACCACATTCTGCCGTCGGACTCTATTCTCCCTTGCTATAATCTCTGCGGGAAATGTTCAGAACAATAAGGTGAGTTTTAGTCCAGTTTAGTGGGTGCGAGCTCTATTTAAGTAGCGATTGCTTTAATCAAGTCCTCTTTATCAAGAGGCTTTAACAGCACATCTTTAATTCCTAAATCATTAAGTTTTTTTATATCTTCTTCATTTTCCGGACAGGCCGTCAAGACAATTATCTTTGTATTGCTCCTGAAATAGAAAGGGAACCTGTATACCTCATCGATGAATTTAAATCCGTCCATCATCGGCATGATCAAGTCTACAAGCAGCAGTTCGGGCAATGTTTTATGTTTCAGGTAATACTTAGTAAGCTGATTCAAAGCATCCATTCCATTTCTTGCAGTCATTATATTTTTTGTAATTTGAGAGAACTCGATAACAGCTTTTCCGATCATCAGATCCATTGAATTATCGTCTATAAGCAAAACGGATGTATATTTTTTCATGCTAAGCGCACGGAGGCTGTCAGGTTTATTCCGTTATTCAGAGGAACGCTTCATTTCCTATTCATGATAGAAGTCCAGATTACGACACTTAAAATATCAGCTTTATGCAGCGTGATTTATTCCGAAAGTAACCATAATTGTCTTTAAAAGACAAAAATATGTCAATAAAAGACAACAGATAAAATCGTGTATTAGGAACTTAGTCCCCGTGAAAAATAAAATCGGGGAAAAAATCAGGAGAATACGAAGCGGTAAAGGACTTACCCTGGCCAACGTGGCTCACGAGCTCGATATTACGACCGGTGCTTATGCTAAAATAGAAAGAGGCGAAAGCGATCCTTCCACGGCAAGACTTTTTCAGATCGCCCGGATTCTGGAAGTGAATGTGATTTCATTTTTCGAAGACGAGAAAACACTTAAAGACGGCAATAATGATTATGGCTACGCATCCAAAAGCGACGTGGAGAACCTGGGCCATCTTGTGAATACTCTCATCAAAGAAATCGAACAACTCAGAACCGAATTGCCTAAGAAAGAAGGGAAGAAAAAGAAGAGTAAAAAGTAGCAGGGCAAATTCCAAAATTCAAAAAGCAAATACCAACCACTTTATTTAAAGTCTGTTCTGCTTTCCCTCCATTAAAACAATCAAATCTCTGCGGGATTTATTATCTTTGTAATTCTGTTCAATAGATTATGTTAGATAAATTAGAAGCCATAAAGCAACGATTTGACGAGGTAGCCCAGCTTATTGTGCAGCCCGAAGCCATCAGCGACATGAAAAAATACAGCGCGCTGGGCAAAGAATACAAGGAACTCGACAAGATCGTTACCCAATATAAAAACCTGCAGGACCTGCTCAGCAATATCGATACGGCCAAAAAAGTGCTTTCTACCGAAAAAGACCCAGAATTCAGGGAAATGGCCAAAGCCGAGCTGGATGATCTAATCCCGAAGAAGGAAGCCCTGGAAGGCCTGATCAAGGAAATGCTGATCCCGAAGGATCCGAACGACAGTAAAGATGTGATCCTGGAAATCAGGGGCGGAACCGGCGGTGATGAGGCGGCTCTTTTTGCAGGTGACCTTTTCAGAATGTACCAGCGCTTCTTTGAGATTCAGGGCTGGAAGATGGAAATTATCGATTATACCGAAGGAACGTCCGGAGGATATAAAGAAATTATCGTGTCCGTAATCGGCGAAGACGTTTACGGCAAGCTGAAATATGAATCGGGCGTACACCGTGTGCAGCGTGTTCCTGATACAGAAACACAGGGTCGTGTGCATACTTCTGCGGCCAGCGTCGTGGTGCTTCCAGAAGCCGAAGAGGTGGATGTGCAGATCAATATGAACGATATCCGTAAAGACACGTTCTGCTCATCCGGTCCGGGCGGACAGTCGGTAAACACGACCTATTCGGCCATTCGTCTGACCCACTTGCCCACAGGTACCGTCGTGCAATGCCAGGATGAAAAATCACAGATCAAGAATTTCGACAAGGCGCTGAAGGTACTCCGTTCAAGACTTTATGAGATCGAGCTTCAGAAGCAGAATGAGGAGCTGGGCGCACAGAGAAAGCTGATGGTGGGAAGCGGAGACCGCTCCGATAAGATCAGAACTTATAATTATCCCCAGGGAAGAGTAACGGATCACCGGATCGGATATACGGAATACAACCTTCCTACCGTTATGGCTGGAAAGATCGCCAATTTCATTGAGCAGCTGCGTATTGCAGAAAATGCACAGAAGCTGCAGGAAGGCGTGAAATAATTCACCAAACCCCACTATTTTGAAGGTCCGGAAGATCATAGGCATTTTATTGTGTTCAGCGCTTCTGATCTTCTGGTCCTGTAAAAAGGCCGATGAGAAAATCACGAAAAGCCACGATGCCCGGCTTGAATTCTCGGCCGATACGGTTCTTTTTGATACCATCTTTTCAACCATAGGCAGCAGCACTCAGGCTTTCTTCGTTTTCAACCGCAACAAAAACGCCGTCAAGATCAGCAGCATTCAACTCGGCGGGATGGCCACTTCCAATTACACCATTACCATCGATGGAGATCAG
>JBJMLY010000584.1:0-4633 GCA_045805025.1 Cytophagaceae bacterium
AAAGCTTGGCGGACAAGCCGTAGTACCGAATGTGGAAGGGACCTGGAAAGCCTTGACCGACAATGTAAATATTATGGCGAATAATCTTACCACACAGGTAAGAGGAATTATCAGGGTTGTGACAGCGGTATCACAAGGAGACCTTACTCAGAAACTGAAACTGGATGCGAAGGGTGAAGTTGCCGACCTGGCAGAAACCATTAACTCTATGGTGGTCGATCTGAACCGTCTGGCAATGGAAGTAAGCCGGGTGGCTAAGGTGGCGGGTCAGGAAGGCAAGCTGACAGAAAGAGCGAAGCTCATGGGAGTGAGCGGAAGCTGGAAAGAAATTGTAGACACACTGAATGATCTGCTGGAATCTATCGTAACACCGGTTCTGGAAGTATCAAGAATCGTACGGGCAATCTCTGAAGGAGATCTGACTCAGAAAGTAGAGATCCAGACAGTCGGGGATATTCTGGCCATGTCAAATGCCCTTAATCTTGCGGTAGGAAATCTTAACTCGCTTCTTGGCGAAATCAACGAAAGTTCCCTGATCGTGGGTAGTTCATCCGAAGAGATGGCGGCCAAAGGCCTTGAGATGAATAACATCACGGTAAACGTGGCCATGGCTATGCAGAAAATGGCTGAAGGCGCTCAGAACCAGGCGAAGAAAACCGACCAGGCTTTCAGACTGATCGAGGAGATCATGAATATTACTCAGCAGACTTCCGGAAAAGCGGATATCGTGAACAAAGCAGCAGTGCTTGGTGAAGAAACATCGCAGCTCGGTCTGAAGACCGTGGCAGAAGTGGTGCGCAATATGGAAGAGATTTCTACAGCAGCTACACTGACTGCCAAGACCATCGATGTATTGAGCACCCGGTCACAGGAAATTTCCAAATCCCTGGGTGTAATCACCGACATCGCGTCACAGACAAATCTTCTTGCACTGAATGCTGCTATTGAGGCGGCCAGAGCAGGAGAGGCGGGTAAAGGCTTCGCGGTAGTTGCCGAAGAGATCAGAAAGCTTGCAGAGAGCTCCAGAAAATCGGCCAGCGAAATAGATACGCTTGTGGAAGATGTGAAGAAAGATACATCCTCTGCCGCCGTCGCGATCAACACAATGACCGGCCTGGTGGAAAAAGGAAAGAATGCCACCTTCGAAGCATCCGGTGCATTTAAAAATATCGCTATATCCAGCGGAGAAACCTTGAGAACTACCCGTGACATCTTAACAGCCACCGAAGTTTCCAAATCAAGTATCGGTGATGTGGTGAAGTATGTGGAAGATGTGGTGGCCATTGCCGAACAGACCGCGAAAGGTACCGAAGAAGTGGCAGGTACTGCGCTCAAGCTCTCGACATCCATGCAGGAGCTTTCTGCTTCCAGTCAGAACCTGAACGATATCGCGGATGATCTGCAGACAGGTATCGCAGCCTTTAAGCTGTTGGGGTATAATACTGTCAAAGTACGTTCTTCCAAGCTGAAAAAAGCAAAACCAATTTTGTCCAATAATAACAACATGTCGTTACCAACGATGAGCAATCTTGGAAATGGCAACGGACATAATTTCGGTAATGGTTCGACGATCACAAAAGGTTAATACGATGGGAGACCACAGAGAAAATAACAGAGATATGCAATCTGATTCCTCCTCTCCTTACATAGTCTTCAGGCTGGGGAGTGAGGAGTATGGAATACGGATTGAGCAGGTAAAAGAAGTGACGATCACATCGGTCATCACAAAAATGCCGAAGACGCCTGTATTTATAAAAGGAGTTGCCAATATCCGGGGAGATATTGTGGCGATAATGGATCTTGAAGAGAGGTTTAACATCACTCCCGCATCTTTACCGAATGATCATAAAAGGAGCAAAAATACCTATACGCTGGTTGTGGAACGTGATAATTATACCATCGGACTGATCGTTAAGGAAGTTCCTCAGACACTGAGTCTTGCTCAGTCCGAAATTGATAAAGCGCCCGGCTTTTTCTCCGAGACCAATATTCAGCAAAGGTATATCGAAGGTATTGCCAAAGTAGAGGGAAGGCTGATCATTATACTTGATCTGAATAAAATACTCACCCTGCAGGAAGAACAAATGCTTACGAACGAAGAACTAAACGAACAAATAAACTAAGAACAACATGGCTAAAATTGTAATTATTGACGATTCATTGTACATGCGTACCATGCTTAAACATATTCTCACAGACGCAGGCCACGAAGTGATCGGCGAAGCGGCCGATGGTAAAAGCGGACTGAAAATGGTTTCTGAGCTTTGTCCGGATATGATTACGCTGGATGTAATTCTTCCAGATCAGACAGGCCTGGATATTTTGAAAGAGATTAAAAAGAACTGTGAGAAAGATATTAAAGTAGTGCTGGTAAGCGCTGTAGGCCAGGACGTCATTATCGAAGAGGCAATGAGCCTGGGCGCCAACGACTATATCGTTAAACCTTTCAGCGAAGAAAAAGTCGTGCAGACTGTTCAGCGAGTGGTTGCTTAAATTATGTGTTATCTGAATAATAATCACTTTATTCTATAGCCTGGTATGAACCAACGGGAGAAGGAGTACAGAGAAATTTTTATGGCGGAAGCGCTGGAGATCTATGATTCTCTGTGCCGTCTTATTGTTCAGCTGGATAAGAAACCTGCCGACGAAAAAACGCTTGCCGAGGTATTCCGATTGCTTCATAACCTGAAAGCGAATTCCAAAGCAATAGGCTTTCAGGAAATAGCGGACATATCCCACAAGATAGAGACCATATTCGGTGCAGTACGGTCGCATACGCTTTCCTTTTCAGGGAGTATTGTAACAGTCTTGTTTGACGGTATTGACCTGCTGGGTGATCTTATCAATAATATCAATAACGAAAACTTTGCCGGCCCGAAGCCGGAAGTACTCAGAAATATAGACATCATCCTGGAGAATATTTCGGGGAACAATATAGAGCTGCATTCAGTCAAAAAATATTACAATAACCAGAATATTGTTCTTTCAGACCTGATCTATATAAGGATTAAAAAGCTGGACGATCTTCTCAATATGGTAGGAGAACTGATTATTGATAAAGACCGTCTTCTGGCTATCAGCAAAGAAATCGGCCGTGACGATCTGATGAGTGTGGCATCTCATTTACACCGGGTCACCAATGAATTGCAGACAAGCGTGATGGATGCTAGACTGGTGAATATCGGTACCCTCTTCCATAAATTTCCCCGCGTGGCGCGTGATATTGCGATCGTGGAAAATAAAAGCGTGGAAATGCAGATCAAAGGAGAGGACATTATGATTGACAGGAACATTCTGCAGATCATTACTGATTCTTTGCATCACATTATCAGAAATGCGGTGAATCATGGTATAGAGCCTGTTCATATCCGCCGTGAGCGGTCGAAACCGGATCATGGAACCATTCAGCTTTTTGCCTATAATGATAAAGATATAGTGCTCATTGAGATCATTGATGATGGTTCGGGCATTGATATAGAAATGGTGAGAAGACATGCTGTGAGCCGCGGTTTTATTTCTGAGGAAAGAGTGCATGAGCTGAACGATCGTGAAGTTCTGTCATTTATTTTCGAATCAGGTTTTTCTCTTTCCAAAGAAGTGAATGAGTTTGCAGGAAGAGGAGTAGGGCTCGACGTTGTAAAAAATTCGATCGACATGATCGGAGGTAAAATTGAAATTGAGTCCAGGAAAGGCCAGGGCACAAAGTTCAGTCTTTATATCCCGACTTCTATGGCTGTGAAAGGAGCACTTTTGTTCGAGGTGAACGAAAACAGCTATGCTCTGCCTTTGATTCACAGTTCCTATGTAGCGACTATACCTACCCATGAAATTCATGAAATAGGTAAAATAATGTTATTGGATATCAAGACGGAAACTATACCTGTAGTCGATCTGCGGGAATTGTTTTCATCGTCTCTTCATGAGTTCAGACTGGGCTATAAAGAAATTCTGAAGGGCAATTCACAGAATGTGATTATTGTATCCTACAATAACAGGAAGATGGGCCTGATCGTGGATAAAATGATAAGACAGCAGGACATCGTCGTAAAAGCTTTGAACTTACCGGTGAACAATGCCGAGCTTTTTGCTGGTGTAACCCTGCTGGGCAGCGGAGAAGTTTGCCTGCTGCTTGATATTCCATCCATTACAAAAAATATTACGTCAAAAATAAGATTTCAGGAGGTAGAATTATGAATCTGGTTATTAACGATCTGGAAAAAGATATTATCCGGGAAATTATCAACATTGGTGTCGCAAGAGCTGCGGATTCCTTCGCTGGCATTGCCAAAGAAAGAGTCGTGTTGAACGCACCCGATCTGCGCATTATCGATGCCGAGGCCATCGCCGGCTTTTTCACCAGCTACGAGAAGCATAATGTAATTATTCAATCGGATATTACGGGGGACCTGGACGGCAAGACTTTTTTGCTTTTTACAGAGTCCCAGTCAGAAGTGCTCGCCCAGATCTGTCTGGGCAATGTGAAAACCGACGGGCTTGAACATGAATACCTCAAATCTTCGCTTTTGCTGGAAGTGGGAAATATTATTACCGGTGCCCTTGTGACCCAGCTGGCTAATATTCTTCAGCTAAAAGTTTTCGGCTCTGTTCCTGAAAGGAAGAATAATTACATAGG
>JBJMLY010000585.1:0-15949 GCA_045805025.1 Cytophagaceae bacterium
CGGACTGGAATAGCAATTAGAACAATAGGTATAGTTGGTATAAGCCGGATCGTGTGTCCAGCTTGCGTAACCCTGAGAAAAATCAGGGTTGGTTACCAGGTTTTGTCCGTTGGAAAGTGTTCCCGAACATGATTGTGCATTAGCCCTTGTCTGAAAAAATAAGTTTAAACATATACTTAAACAGGCCACTAGTAATACTCTTTTCATTGAAATAAATCGTTAATTTTTAAGCTTAAATAAGGTATCAGCACTTCAATTTAGAATGAATTTCAACAATTCGCATGAAAGGCCTTATTTAGTACGATTTCTTACGTAAAAAAGATGTGTTTTTTTATGAATTTTTAAAGAATACTTCCATGAACTTCCTCTTATTCAGCTGATTTGCCCATCAGTTAGCCTTGAATGACACTATAAGGTACTTCCAAAACATAAAAAGGCCTCAGGATTATTTCCAGAGGCCTTTTTGCCAGGAAGTAGGATTATCTATTGTGCCTGCACTAAAGCAGAGGAAGAATTGCCCATCAATACCCTCACCCCTACCAGCTTAAAGGAACCGCTCACAAGAGCATTGTATCCCAGATTCGTACTGCTTGTGGTATAGGAAAATGTACCGCTGGCCGTATTGGTCACTTCATCAAAGGAATAACTGTTCAACGTTATGCTCTGCTGATATACATCGAATTCATAAATGCTGTCTGTGCCGATTTCCGTTTCGGTACCCACCATAAAGTTGACAATATTCGGCACCGGTTGATTCAGTGAATCGATAAAGATATTAAGGTCTGTATGGTCATCATTTCTGTAACCGACGAAATTCTTGTACAGGTATGCATCCAGACTACCGTTATTTAATGTGTAAAGAGGATAGGTATCCATATACATATTATTAAAAGGAATTGTAATGGAATCCACTCCGTTATTCTGAAGTGTTTTGATTGTACCCTTGATATACGAACCATTCGTTACAAGACCCGTGTTCGGATCTCCGTTCCCTGCAGGCCCCTGAGGCCCGGGAATAAATTTCTTTTCTTTGCAGCCGAACTGCCCAAGCGATAATACCGCAAAACCAATGATGATGAGTTTTTTCATACTATATTTTGTTTTTAAGAGCGCAAATTTATGAATAGAATCCTTCCAGAAGAAGCATAAAAACAGGCGAAATCCGGAAGGTTGGCAATTCCAAAAATCATTTGTCTGATAGTCAGGCAAAACATTTATGAAATGGAACTGTTTTTTTTGAAAGACAGCAACATGAACAACGCAAATTCTTTCCGGCCGGCCCATATTTTCAGCCTGCTGAAAGAAACCTATAAAGAATGGAACGACGACGAGCCTTTTGAAATGAGCTCCGTTGTTGCCTATTATGCCATATTCTCCCTGCCTGCCCTGCTCGTTATTATCATCGCCGTGGCAGGACTTTTCTTCGGAGCGGAGGCTGTCCGCGGCCAGGTTTCCGGCCAGATCGGACAAATGCTGGGCAAAGATGCCGGCGAAGGAATTCAGACCATGATCATTCATGCCTATAAAGCAGGGAATAATAAGATTGCCACGATCATAGGAATCATCACGCTGCTCTTTGGCGCCACCGGGGTTTTCACACAGCTTCAGAAATCACTGAATAAAATCTGGAATGTAAAAGCAAATCCTAAAGAGGGATGGAAAAGACTGGTGGCCATCCGCGCTACTTCATTGGGACTGATCCTGGCCATCGGCTTTCTGCTGCTGATCTCGCTGGTAATTACCACGGTGCTGGCTGCCTTAGGCAATTGGCTCACGCACATGATGCCGGACTTCATGCTGTACGCCATGTATGTGGTCAATTTTCTGCTCTCTCTCGGAATTATGACCTTGCTTTTTGCCATGATCTATAAATTTCTTCCCGATGTGCAGATCCAATGGAAAACCGTCTGGACCGGAGCAATGGTCACTGCCCTTCTTTTCGAAATCGGAAAATTCGCTTTGAGCATTTACTTCGGCAAGGCAGACCCCGGTTCTGCTTATGGCGCAGCGGGATCGGTAGTTCTGATCCTTCTTTGGGTATCCTACTCCTGCATGATTCTGTTTTTCGGAGCAGAGTTTACCCAGGTTTATGCCCGAAGATACGGACATATCATAGAGCCCTCATCCCATGCAATTCCGCAGGAAAGCTGCGAGGTTAAAAAAGAAAATAAGATCATACAAAGTGAGAGCGAGCCGGAGCCTGTTCCTCCGAAAAAAAGAGCTGGGAAGAATATTCTTTCCATCGCAATTCCTGCCTTGCTGCTTATTCTGATAACGAAATCTTCAAAAAAATAATATCAGGATTCATCCGATGACTGAGACTTTGATGCTATCAGGAAGACTTCTGAGGAGTCATCGGATGAGGACTGAATTAGCGCATTACCTCCACAAAAGGCCAGACACGTAATAGCTGCCCTTTGTGAAAAATGTTTTCTTTCAGGGGCAGTTCCATAAAGGCATGGGCACCTGCCACCTGCACAAAGTCTCCCGACCCGTTTCCTTCCAAGGGCCAGGCGATCAGCTTTCCCTGTTCATTCAATTCCAGCTTCACCAGCATAAAAAACTGAATCGAAGAAGGGAAACTAAAATCTTTCTGCAGCTCCGCCATCATTGGCGGCTGCGCAATACCGAGACAGGCATTCAGCCAGGGTAAAAGATAACGGTGCACACACATGAAGACCGAGACGGGATTACCGGGAAAAGCAAAGATCAATGCTCCGTTCCCGTGCCTTCCGAACCAGAAAGGTTTTCCCGGCTTCTGCAAGACCTTATGAAACAGCTTTGATACCGATAACTTTTCAAGAGCCTGGGGGATATAGTCATACTTACCCATAGAAACCCCGCCCGACAAAAGTATCACATCGTACTTCTCAATACATTCGCTGATCTTTTGAACGCTTAGTTCAGGATCGTCGGGAATATGCAGCATATCGGGACTTGCTCCGTAAGGCTGCAGCACCGCCCTGATCGCATAATCATTGCTGCTGCGGATCTGATACGGCAAAGGATTTTCATGAATCTCTACCAGCTCGTCGCCCGACGATACAATGACCATTCGCGGAAGCTTTTTTACCATCAGCTCCGCCTTTCCCACAGATGCCGCCAGACTTATAACAGAGGATGACACCATTTGTCCAGCCGGAACAAGTACCTCTCCCTGCTTTTTGTCTTTTCCTTTTGTATGAATATTCTGCCCTTTCTTCACATGCTCGGCAAGAATTCTGGCCTGCCCGTCTTTAATTTCCAGATCTTCATAGCGGACTACCGTATCAGTAGAAGCCGGAGAAACCGCGCCTGTCATTACTTCAATGCATTCTCCGGAATCCGTAATATCAATTGCTTTCTCGCCGGCACCCTGCACTGCTTTTATTTTAAATATCCGGTTGCCGTTTTCAAACGATGAAAAGCTGAGCGCAATGCCATCCATTGCCACGCGGTTGTAAGGAGGAAAGTCACGGTCGGCTTGCAGGTCTTCGGCAAGTACCCGACCTAATGCCTTTTCTACCGGCACCATTTCAGCCCCATACTCTCTTTTACAGGCTTCAATAATTTTCCAGGCTTCTTCAACAGTAATCATGGTCTGAATCTAATTCTTTATTCCAATATTTCAGAGATCCATTATACTCTTTATCCTTCTTCTAAAGCAGAAGGGTCATCTTCTTAACTTAACCACTTTGTAAATTCTATTCTTTCAAAGCCTTCTTGGAGTCGGAATAGATCTGCTGGTCTTCGTAAAAGATGACTTTAACAATATAGAGCTCGGTTTTCAGATCTTCCGCACGACACTCAAATACCTGAGTACCCAGGCTCATACGCTTTTTATTCTTCATAATAATCCTCCCCGAAGTATCGTAAAGATAAATCTCCGCATCACAAGCTTTATGGATTTCCAGAGAAACGTTCAAGTGGTTCCGGCTAAAGCTGAGGGTATTGATATGACTCTTCTGTCCATCGCCGGAAGAAAGAGGCTGCAGGCCTGTCGGATTTTCTGAGCCGGATAAAAAACCTGTCAGGAACATAAGCCCGGCGGTTTGAGAAGTGGCTCCTTCATTGGATGCCCATGAACCCTGACCAGTACCTGAGTCCACATAGCATTTGGCAGGAGGAGTTCCGTTCTGGATCTTATCAATCAGCAAAGGATCTGCACCCGTGGTAAAATGGTTTGGCCCGGTAGATGGCCAGCCGGGCATAATTTTATGGTAGGCTGCATAAGTCCAGTGATAAGGATTCATGACCGTATTGGTACCATAACCTGTCACAAAAGATTTATTAAGCGAATTCAGCCCCAACAGATAATCCAGATGAGCGAGAGCCGAATTTTTATAGGAATTATTTCCGGTGATCCTGTACGCATAAAGCAGCGTATTGGCTTTTGACGTGATATAATCGTTGGATCCCCACCAATATTCAGATGAGCCCTGGGAGATTCCATATCCATTATTTTGCCCCTTCGTTTTAATGGCGTTACAAAAGGAAGAAATCTTCGCTTTGATCATGTCTCTGGTCTGCTGGGTGGAATTTTCATCTTCATAAATCGTCCAGAAAGCAAAACATTCGGGATTATCCCATGACAGCACCGCATAGCTGAGAGACTGCAATTCGTCATTGATCTCCGATCTAAGCAACGGATCATTGCTATATCTTGCCATCTCTGCTTTAGCCCACAACAATTCCTGCCATACAGCGTGATCGGTATAATAAAGGTCCGACTGATCCATTGGAGGATTATTCTGAATCCAGGCCCAGCTGAGCAAGGCTGCATCCCTGCACTGAACCGCAAAAACCGGGTCGATGTCTTTGAAAACGCGGTATGCCTGAAGCATACTTGCCACCAGATGCGCTGCGTCAATGGTGGATGGATCCTGAGGTTCGGTGGCAGACTGGAAGGCTGCATATCTTTTAAGAGAATCCTGCTCGGGAGATTTTCCAAAGGCAAAATCAGGCTGTGTGTCTACTTTATGAAAAACACTTCCATCCGCTTTCTGCATTTTCAATAGCCAGAGCAAGCCCCACTTCGCTTCATCAAGCAGGTCGGAAATCTGATTGCCAGACTCGGGAATATTAATCTGCAGATGACTGTACGCATCTTGCCTGAACTCATAGAGCCACATCATATAAGAGACATTAATACCGGCCATGTGCGACCATTTTCCAAAGTCACCCGCATTATGCCAGCCCCCGGTAAAGTCGTTTGTTTCCTGGGAAGATCTGACAAGGGTATCCGCCATATGACAGGCTGGATGGTCAATATGACCGACCTGGTCATTGACTGCTGTCCCGCAGCGGTTGATAAAAAAAGTTCTCAGGGCATCTTTGAACAGATTCTGATATGCATCTTCTGCTATCGTAAATTCTTCGGAGAAATTTCCATTAATTTTTACTCTGAAAGTACCCGTACCCGCAAAGGCGGAGAAATCTCCTCGTATCACTTTTTCTCCTGTACTGGAACTGTCATCTACCAGGGCTCCGCAGAAACCGGTATACACTGAAAGGCTGTCAGCGGCAGAGACTATATCAAAACGGGCTGCTGCCCCTGCAAACGGATATGTCATCACGAAAAATTTTTCGCTATCCGGCAAATAGCCAACCTGATTTACTTTAGGATTGCCTACCACCGGATTATTCAACGTTGAACCTATGGCTTCGGAAGAGGTATAGAACTCTATTTCGTCCAGATAAATTTCGCCCGCCCCTCCTGCTGATCCCGGAATATTAAATTGAACAGACAGTATCGTAGCCAGATTAAAAGAATGAGCGGTTCCCCAGGTCTGTGCGAAAGAGCTGAACGGAAGCTCAATAGTCTGCCAGGAAGAACCGGGGATTATATTCCTTGAATAATGGTTGTACTCCGCCTGGGTAGCCTGTATTGGAATCTGCACATTACAAAGTGCATTTCCCTTTACTTTGAATCTTATCCCGGCGTAGGACGACAGATCTTTCGGACTTCCGGAGCTGCTCAGTGCTGAATTGATCCCAATATATTGGTAGGGAGCTCCCGCTTTGAACTGCCAGGACATTGAAGCGGCATACTGACTTCCATTGGCGCCCGGATTTGAATTGCCTGCAAACTGCATGGTGGAGTATCCATCTGTATAGGTATACCATGCTGCACTTAGCTCATTAATTTTATCCCCGTCTTCAAAATAATCCACCCGGAAGCTTGCGTTGGCATTAAGTGTTAGAAATAGCAGGAAAAGAACAGGTGACAAATGGATATTGAAAGTTTTCATCATAAGAGTACGGGTCAACGAATAACCAAACATACATGAAGCCTCGCGATTGCTGTTTGCATAAAACCCGGGATTCTTTGCAAAAAGACAAGTAGCTGAAAATCAAAACACCAATACTTGATTTTCTTATTTTGCGGCAATTGCTTTTTTTCTGTAATCGTTGGGTGACAATTCTTCTTCTTCCCTGAAAACCCGGTTGAAATGAGAAATATTGCCATATCCTGCTTTGTACGCAATTTCAGAGATCTGGAGATCAGTTTCGGCCAATAACCTTTTTGCTTCATGAATCCTCAGCTTATTCAGGTATTGCTTGAAGTTGATGGCAAAGTTGGATTTTATAAGTCCGGTAATTTTTGCTTCGGATATGCCTGTCCCAAGCTGTATCTCTTTCAGGGAAAGCTCCGGATTATGGTAGTTGGATGAAATAAAAGAAACCACTTTCTCCGTTTCGAGATCGAAATTATTGGAGGTTTTAATGGTATCGTACTGAATCACGATTTTTCTGACCTTCTCAGCCTGCTTCTTTATATAAAGCAGAATGAACATCACTACATAGTATACTGCAAGAAAAACAGCCCCTGCCAGATAAAGGGTCAAATTACTTTTATAAAAAGCAAGCTGACTGATCCCGATCTGATCTCTGACCCCTGCCGGTATAAGCTGGCAGCTCTGCACATTCATATATCTGACCTTCTTAAAATCGGGCTTATCAATATCGCTTTCAGTTAATCCCCGATTCATGTACCACCAGGCCGGCGTATTAAATTCACTCAAAGGAATATCGTATTCTTCCTTTCCTTTGAGAATATCAATTTCCTTCACCATCACTCGATAGCTGAGTGCATCGTCTGACTTGGTAAGATTATTCACGTAAAGTCCGAGTGTAATGGGAATTCGTTTTCCGGCCATCGCATTCATCTTAATTTTTAAGTGATCGTATTCTGAAAGGTCATAAAAAGCCATGCTATCAACAGGAGACAGGGTAATGCCTGCATAAGGATATAAATAACCTTTCTGCAGCAGATATTCAAAACTAAGCCTTGAGCTATCCTGGCTAAGAATCTTTATTTCTGAATTTCCTTTCACATCCCTGTCGGAAAAAGTTTTCACTTGATACGATGGCGCATCGGGAGAAAGAAGAGAAAGATCGGACTTTGTATTCAACAGAAAGATCAGTAGTATTATTCCGGCAGGAATTACAATTAAAAAAAACAGCGGTCGATTGGATAGAAATTTCAACATCTCAGCATTCAGACGATGGCGTTAATTTAAGGATATTTTTTTAGCAGGTTCGCAAACAGATATACAGCTCTTAATTTTATCTTCTTAATTCATCCTCATAAAATAGATTGTTTCGATATTAATAACAAGCTTATTGCCTCCGGGGCCGGCGGCCCCGTTATCACTTCCTGCGCTGTGAGGAATCCACACAAGCCCCGCTGCTTTCGCCCAAAGATTCCTCAAGGCGCCTCCAGTGATAACTGATATAGAAAAAATAATAAAATAAACCTACGCTATAACATATTTTCGACACAGCATAGAGGTTAGCAGCCTTATTTCAGCTTAGGATCCGCCGCGGCAGATAGTGTGGGTTGAGCGGCTGAAATACAGCTGCGCTTGTCCCCTTGTGGGGTTCTCTATGCTCGCCCCAGCGGGCGTGGAGCGAAAAGTAAATTTAAAAGTAAAAACGCCCCTCGCTTATGCAGCTAATTTACCCATCGACTCTCCCATAATTGAATAAAATATGCCCTCCAAAAGCTCTTTTTTGCTATATTTCTTTATAATTGACAAGTATTTCGGGTTATAGAGAAACCAGAAGCTATGCTCATGGGTTTCTGATAAGGAATCCCGAAGGAATTAAAAGAACGTGTATGTCAACGATCATTGAACAGGTAAAAGATTTTTTTCTGAGCTGGAAGCCCGAATCGGAAGTGGAAGAAGTGAAGCAGCTCGCTCAGGCCGGCAGCGACCGGCAGTACTTCAGAGTGCGCACGCCGCAGCGCTCCTTCATCGTCACCTACAACTGCAACCTTCCCGAAAATTCCGCCTTCTTTGAATTCACGAGACATTTTCACAACAAGCAGCTGGCCGTGCCTGAAATTTTTCATATCAGCGCGGATAAATGCTTTTATATACAAAGCGATCTCGGAGACACCACCCTCTTTGATATCGTACAATCGGAAGGTTATACAGACAGGACTTTCAGCTTATATCAGAAAACCTTCGCTCAGCTGGCGCAGCTGCAGATCCAGGGTGGTACCGGACTGAACTACGACTACTGCATCGCTACCCGTTCTTTCGACCGGCAGGCGATCTATTCAGATTTACTTTATTTTAAATATTATTTTCTCAGGGCTCTAAAGCTGAACTACGACAAAAACCTTCTGCTCAACGATTTTGAAATGCTGAGCTACTACCTCATGCAGGAGCGCAATAAATTTTTTATGCTCAGGGATTGCCAGAGCCGTAACGTGATGGTAAAGGATGAGAAAGTATATTTCATCGATTACCAGGGCGGCATGCAGGGAGCTCTTCAATACGATATTGCTTCTATGCTATGGCAGGCCAAGGCCGCGTTGCCCTATGAATGGAGGGATGAGCTGGTAAGCTATTATTTCGACCGGGCCAACGACCTGCTGAATCATCAGATGAGCAAAAAGGATTTTCTTGAAAACTATTACGGCTTTGTACTGATCAGAATGCTGCAGACCCTGGGCGCTTATGGATTCCGCGGATTGTTTGAGCGGAAAGCCCACTTTATCAGCAGCATTCCATATGCCCTGAAAAACCTGAAATGGTTTCTCGAAAATAAAAAAATACCGATACGCTTACCGGAACTGGAAAAAGTGCTGCATGAAATGGTCGAAGACAGGATCATCCACCGCTTCGAGCATGTGAAAGCAAGCCGGGAAAGCAAGCTTGTCATTAAAATAAATAGCTTCTCTTATAAGAAAAATTTACCCGAAGATCCTTCAGGTAACGGAGGCGGCTTTATCTTCGATTGCCGTGGAGTGCTGAACCCGGGCAGGTTTGATCAATATAAAAAACTCACCGGCCGGGATAAGGAGGTGCAGGAATTTCTGATGTATAAGACCGAAATGCCGGTGTTTCTGCAGCATGTCTACAGCCTGGTGGATATCAGCGTAACGGATTATCTGCAGAGAGACTTTGACAGTCTGATGGTCAGCTTCGGATGCACAGGAGGCCAGCACAGAAGTGTCTTTGCCGCAGACAGCCTGGCAAAGCACCTGGAACAGAAATTCGGCGTGAAGGTGGAAGTAAAACACATCGTGCAGGACGCAAAGAACTGGATAAACTAACTCACTACTCATGACTCAATACTTACTACTCAATACTAATAAATGAAAGCCATGATTTTCGCGGCCGGGCTTGGCACGCGTCTGAAACCATTTACCGAAAATCATCCCAAAGCCCTGGCCCTGGTTAACGGCAAATCGCTGCTGGAAAGAAATATCGAATACCTGAAGAAATACGGCTTCCGCGAATTTGTATTGAACGTTCATCACTTTCCCGAACAGATCATTTCTCTGCTCCAGGCCCATGATAACTTCGGCTGCACGATTCATATCTCCGATGAAACGGACTTTCTGCTGGAAACCGGAGGAGGGTTAAAAAAAGCTTCGTCCTGGCTGAAAGGCAATGAACCATTCCTGGTGATGAATGTGGATATGCTCACCAATCTGAACATTTCAAAGATGGTCGACTTTCACCGTTCCAATAAATCGCTGGCAACCCTGGCAGTCACTAAAAGAGAAACTTCCCGTTATTTTTTATTCAATGTCAAGAACAAACTTTGCGGATGGAAAAACGTGAAGACGGGTGAAGAGAAGATCATCAGAAACGAAAGCGGCCTTATCCGGAAGGCCTTCAGCGGAATTCATATTATTGAGCCTGCTATTTTTGATCTTATAAAACGGGAAGGAAAATTTTCGATGGTGGATGTGTACCTTGATTTATGCGCTCAGAACATTATCTCCGCCTACGACCACTCCAACGATATTCTTATTGACGTTGGGAAACCGGAGTCCATTACAGAAGCTGAGACACTATTCCTTTGAAATTAAAAATCAGCGAAGCAAAAAATTAATTTTTCCTAACTTGCATCAATGGATAAAGCCATTAAGTCTCTTTCGATCGACTGTGTTATATTCGGATATGAGGACACAGAGCTAAAAGTTCTTCTGATCAAACGTAAAAAAGAACCGGAGCAGGGCATGTGGGCTCTTCCCGGAGGCTTTATCCTGGAAGACGAAGATCTTAATGAATCCGCCCAGAGAATTTTGCTGGAACTTACGGGGGTGAAAGGTGTTTTCATGGATCAGGTAAAAACCTTCGGAGAAGTGAAGCGCTATCCACTCAGAAGAGTAATCACGATCGTTTATTATGCACTGATCAAATCGGATGTGTATAAAATCAAGGCGGGCGCTCTGGCCACCGATGCCAAATGGTTCAGCATCAAAAAAACACCAGAGCTTCCCTTTGATCACCCGGCAATCCTGGCAGAAAGTCTTACCATGCTTCAGAACAAACTAAGACAGGAACCGGTAGGATTTGAATTGCTTCCCGATAAATTCTCCCTCACCCAACTGCAGCAGCTTTACGAAGCGATTCTCGATACCACGCTTGACAAACGCAATTTCCGGAAAAAGCTTCTGAAGATGAAGCTTCTCATTCAGCTCAGTGAAATACAGAAAGGTGTTGCTCACCGTGCTGCCAAGCTTTATAAGTTCGATCCGAAAATCTACGCTATGCTCAAGAAAAAAGGATTCGTCTTTGAATTATAAAGATCAATAGCCTGTTTGCTGATTTCCACTTCCCTCGTGATGCCTATCGCTTCAGGTGCATGTCTCTATAGGCGGGATTGTTAATCCATATTTTCAGGCCCTGCTAATTCCTGCCCCTTATCCCCGTAAAAAGAAGTATATACAAATTTCCTAAATTGGTCTCATGAGCTACAGACCCTGGGAATTAAGCGTGCGCAAAATCATCAGCCGTTTTATCAATAGAATTCCACGAAAAACTCCAGACTACTTTCTGCTCGAATATTATTCAACCTATACTGACATTGAAAAAAGACTTCTGCAAAAAGAACTTATCACGCTCACTCCTGATAAAATTGTAGCAGAATATATCAGTAAAAACCTGCGGCCAGGAGTGAATGAAGAGAAAGCACAAACCAGTAGAAAAGAAGAATACTCTTTAAAACCGGAGGATTTCAGATCCTATTATTCTTTCCTGCGAAAATACCGCTTTGACCTGATCCGGGAGCCTTACATTCATAATTCTTATGATTCATTGACTCAGGAATGGAACAGCGCTATTCTGATAAAGTATGGCTGTAATAAAGAGGAAGGAAACTACCAGACACTGGAAGCCCGGAACTCTATGGATCTCGGAATCGAAGGCAAAGACCGCCAGCGATTTGAAATCTTTGTGCACAGGCTGCGAAAGCTTGTCTCCCGTTAACTTCTCTACAAGGGGGAATAAAAAAACTCCACTTCTTTCTCCACCACGATCTCCTCATTGCTCATAGGATGATAAAAAATAAGCTTAGCCGCATGAAGCGCTATGGAATCAGCTTTATAGGGAATATTTGAGCCGTATAAGGCATCACCTATAACGGGGCACCCCACAGAAGCCAGCTGCGCGCGGATCTGATGGTATTTGCCGGTATGAAGTTCGATGCTCCACAAAAACCGGTTTCCATCAAAAGGCTTTACCTCATAATGCAGAATTGCTTTTTCGGAAAAAGGCAACGCTTCTTCGGAGAGCACAGCCCTTTTCTTTTCTTTACGATGCCAGTGTTCCAATTTTCCTTTCATCTGCACAGGACATTTTTCAGTCAGGGCCTGGTAATATTTTTTCACCTTTCTTTCGGCAAACTGCTCACTCAGATTCTTTAGAACAGTTCTTTGCTTCGCGAATAAAATAATACCGCTTACAGGTCTGTCCAACCGGTGTATATGCTGGGCATATACTTCCTCCCCTGGTGAAACCGAATCCTGCAAATACCTTTTTACCTGCTGCAAAAGATTCGGGTATCCGTTCCTGTCGGGTTCCACCATGAGTCCTCCTGGTTTATTAATGACCAGGATATAGGGGTCTTCCAGTAAAATATAATCAGAAATGGGTATGTGTATTGACATAGGATATTGCGACCATAAAGATATAGCTATTCCGTAAATAGCATACTCACAAAAAATCCATTCTCCGGCTTCCATTTTAACTTCTTGCCAAAGAACTGTAATTATCCTTTTTTTTGACCTTCAGAATTAAAATCAGAGAGATTTCAACGGTTAGCAAAGCGTAAAAATCATTGAAAATTAAGCGTTTAAATCCCTCTGCAAAGATCAAAAATCCCGCTCTTTCCTGTTACCAGCCCCCTCACTGCGAGTATACTTACAAAAAGATTATAATTTATGAGAAATATATCATTCCTGATAAAAATTATAAGCCTGGGCTTCCTGATTCTGGCTCAGCTCATAGTATCTCAGCAGGCTAATTCAGCCACTTATTTAGTCAGCAGCAATGCTGATGCAGGAGTCAATACATTAAGGCAAGCTATTATCAATGCCAACGGATCGGCAGGGGCTGATATCATTAATTTCAACTTTGGTGTTCCAACCACGATTACACTGGCTACCTGCCTGCCGCAAATTACCGGTCAGCTTACCATCGATGGATACAGCGATCCGGGAGCGAGTGCCGGCAATCTGATGATTGAAGTTATTTCTCCGGCTGGCTGCAATGGTTTTGACTTGGCATCAGGCTCGGGAGGAAGCATCATCACAGGCATGGTGATCAGCGGAGGAACTACAGGCATTTATCTCAGAAACAGCAACGGCCATACCATCAAGGGAAATTACCTGGGCACCAACCGTGCAGGCACGGCAATCGCGGCTTCCAGATTACAGGACTGCATACACCTGAACACCTCCGCCAACAGCACGATCGGTGGGACAGGCGGACAAACAGAACGGAATATTATTTCAGGAGCAACGCAGGACGGGATCAGGCTGGAGACCAGCACAGGAACGATCATCATCAATAATTACATCGGCACCGATGTAACAGGAAATCTAAATCTAGGAAATACGGGCAACGGAATCGAAGGATACAGCAACAGCCACAATATGAGCATAGGCGGAAGTACGGTCGCAGAAATGAACGTGATATCTGCCAATCATTCCAACGGAGTTTACCTGAATACATGTCAATCCCCCGTGGTCAAAGGAAATATCTTCGGCATGGGTCTCGATGGCATTACCAAGCTTGGCAACGGTGCTTCAGGAATCGATATTGAAAATACAGGTACGGCTGCCACGAAAGCGGTGATCGGCGGACCGACTGCTTCAGAAAGAAATTATTCTTCCTGCAACGGGGCTTTCGGCGTAGTGATTCGCTCCGCACCCGGAGGCATCATCCAGGGAAACTGGTTGGGTGTGGATATAGCGACGGGAAATCTTGACTATGGCAATTACGATGCAGCCATCACGGTTACCAATACGGCCGATGTGCAGTGCCTGGGAAATATTTGCTCCGGAAGCGGGAATCCCGGAGGAGGAGCCGATGGCATATCGATATGGTCAAACAGTCCGAGACCGATCATCAAAGGGAACATCATTGGACTTGGAGTGGATGGAACGACACCTCTTCAGAATTACGGACATGGTATTGAATGCCTGACTTGCGACGACGGCATTATCGGAGGACTGGCAGTGGCCGACAGAAATGTAATTGCCTGCAGCTTTAACCGCGGTATTCAATGCGTGAACTCGCCACGGGTCACTATTATCAATAACTATATAGGAACTGATGTAACAGGATTGCTTGACCGGGGCGGTACAGAATCTGGTATCGATGTGGGAGGAACTTCCAGCGATGTGATCATCGGAGGCTCCCTGGCAGCAGCCAACATCATCGCGCATAATAACCAATCGGCCGGTATTGTGGTCGAAAGCAGTTCTCAGCACATCACGATGACCTTCAACAGCATTTTCTGCAACACAGGTCCGGGAATTGATTTGACGGGAACCTCTAATGAATCCGTTCCTGCACCTGTCATTCTTTCATCCACAGCCAACAGCGTGAATGGAACAGGCGTGAATGGCAATACAATTCATGTATACAGGAACGTAACTTCGGATGGAAGCGCCAAATGTAACTGCGAAGGAGAGATTTATCTGGGCACTACGACCGTTTCAGGCGGCGCCTGGTCTCTGACTCATAACTTAGGTCTCAGCGCCGGCGGAGCGGGAGCAGTTTCTGCTACGCAGACTACCCCATTGGGCAGCACTTCAGAATTCTCCAACTGCACACCTCCTCTGCCTGTTCAGCTGATATCCTTCAGCGTAATTAAGAATGCCGATTATACTGCCTTCATTCAATGGTCAACGGCCAGCGAGCTGAACAGCAGGCAAGTTGAGATACAGCGCAGCGCCGATGGAATTTATTTCGAAACAATCGGCGTAATACCGGCGAATGGAAACTCATTCACCATTAAAGAGTATTCATTCGAAGATAAAAATCCTCTGCAGGGAATCAGTTATTACAGGCTAAGCCAGACAGACATAGACGGAAAAAAATTTCTCAGTGAAGTGAGAAGTCTTGATCTGTTGGAAGAACTTTCTATTATCGGCAACAAGGACGGCTTCACCCTTATAGAATCAAGCTACGTGAAGGAGGAAATTTACTGGCAGGTCTATTCCATGTCAGGCGTCATGCTTGCGAAAGGAAGTATATCTGCTTCCGGCAAGGCTAGGATAAATCTCAATCTGGCCATGGGAATCTATGTGGTGCATGCCAGCGAAGGCCGTAATTCCGTGCAGCAAAAAATTCTTATCGGAGAAGACTAAATTAAGAAATCATCATTTATAAGATCAATTACCAGATACCGATCTTTTTAATCAGACAGGTGTTCGTTCCATAAATTTTCACAACGTATACCGCCTCTGCCAGATTTCCCGCATTTAAGGTATACACAGAAAATCCTTTCCTGACCTGTGCCCGGGAAGAATATATTTTTCGTCCCGACATATCTATAATTTCCATCGTCAGCTCTTCATCCTGATGCAGAAATGTTTCCAGACTCAGCTCTTTGTCATCCCTGATAAAAATTTCGATTTTATCATTACTCAGGAGAAGGCTTCGTACCGGACTATATGTAAATCCTCCGTCAGAATCAATCTGCTTCAGGCGATAGTAAACACTACCTGACAGAAGTAAAATATCATCTTCAAAGGAATAAAGGGTCTGCCGGGCTGAAAACCCTGATCCCGGAACATTTCCCACGGATACAAAAGCGATTCCATCTTCGCTTCTCTGAATTTCAAATTCCTTGTTGTTTCTCTCGCTTACTGTAGACCATTTCAGCAATGCTTTTTCCTCCGGTTTTGTGACTTCAAACCAGAGCATTGAAACAGGAAGCGAGCTGCAGGTCGAAAACTGGGAAGTACTATTCAGAGGAGTAGTCTGGGTAGCCGTAATGGTCGGCAGGTCAGCAGGATTCAACCCAAGATTATGAGTAAGTGTCCATATACCTCCGGCAGGAATAAGCGTTGCACCCAGATAAATTTCGCCTTCGCAGTCACAGCCTGATCCCATGGTTGTATTCTGATAAACATGAACCGTATTGCCTGCAGTGCCTGTTCCGCTTACATCGTTGGGAGTTGATCCACCGATTGCAGGTGGCAGCACAC
>JBJMLY010000586.1:0-1684 GCA_045805025.1 Cytophagaceae bacterium
CGCACTCAAACAGTGATGAATTGTAATTACGACTGCAGAGGCATATTATGCCCGCACTTAAAATGTCCTAGCGGACAAGCCTTGTAGCCATGAAGTCCGCAAGGTTTGCAGGGAAGTCCTTCTACTTGTAGAACAGTTGACTGATCGGAAAGCGGACCAAAACCAAACTCGGGAACTCCGATGTAATGGGAGCTGTAGATATTTGTGTAGGGGAAATGCTCACCAATTACCTGGAAGAGCATCCAAGAGAAGCAAAAACCATTGTGCAGAAGGTTATCCTGGCTGCCCAGGCCCGCCACGCGGCCCGTAAAGCCAGAGAGATGGTTCAGAGAAAGAATATTATGTCCGGCACCGGCTTACCTGGTAAACTGGCCGACTGCTCTGATTCAGATCCCCATAACTGCGAACTATACCTGGTAGAGGGTGATTCAGCGGGAGGATCTGCAAAGCAGGGAAGGAACAGAATGTATCAGGCTATACTGCCTTTACGAGGCAAGATCCTGAACGTGGAGAAAGCACAGGAGCACAGGATCTACGAAAACGAAGAAATCAAGAACATGATCACGGCCCTGGGCGTGAGCTTCGGTACACCGGAAGATGATAAGGCCCTCAATATGGTGAAGCTTCGTTATCATAAGATCATTATCATGACCGATGCGGACGTGGATGGAAGCCATATCAGGACTCTGATCCTGACTTTCTTCTTCCGTTATATGAGAGCACTGATTGACAGTGGTTATGTGTATATCGCTTTACCTCCTCTTTACCTCGTTAAAAAAGGCAAGGAAGAGAAGTATTGCTGGACGGAGGCACAAAGAGACACAGCGATAAAAGAGGTGGCCAAAGATGGTAAAACAGAGAATGTTCTGGTGCAGCGTTATAAGGGTCTTGGTGAAATGAATCCAGAGCAATTATGGTCTACGACCATGAATCCAGACACACGTAGCCTTAAAAAGGTAAGTGTTGAGTCGGCTGCGGAAGCTGACCATCTTTTCTCTATGCTGATGGGAGATGAAGTTGCTCCCCGCAGGGATTTTATCGAGAAAAATGCCAAATATGCGAAAATCGATATATAGGGGCCTTTCAACATTAGGCTTACTTTTTTGTTATAAGCATATTTCGTACATGAATTTTGAGTGATAGTCATACAGAGAAAAACAAGGGCTTCAGCGCATTTGAGCCCTTTTTTCGTTTAGTGAAACATAAAGGATCCGGATTAACCATGCTGTTCAAGGAAAAAGCATCCACATTAATTACCCATAGTAACTACATCAGCCGTGACCTGAGCTGGATGAAGTTCAACTACCGAGTTCTGGATCAGGCTAAAAACCCTGGCCGGAATATTTTTGAAAAGCTTAAGTTTCTGGCTATTGCCTCTTCCAACCTCGATGAGTTCTTCCAGATCAGAATAGGCAGTCTTTATAATTATATTGATTATGGAAAAGAACGGGTAGACTATTCAGGCCTGCGCGAAAAGCCTTTTCGCATAAAACTTCTCCAGGAAGTTCAGAAATTCTTTAAAGATCAGTATCAGCTGTTCACCGAAGAGCTGGCTCCACAGTTTGAGCAGAACGGATTTATGATTACTCCGGTAAGCGCTCTTTCCGAAGAAGAAAAAGTCAAAGCTGAAATTCGAAAGCCTGAAGGGAAGAGCTCAAGACATCGTCATGCGGCTGACGAACGC
>JBJMLY010000587.1:0-1832 GCA_045805025.1 Cytophagaceae bacterium
CATTTTACCTTTTTGTTATGGAATATCGTAAACTCGGTAAAAGCAATATTACCATTTCACGAATCGGATTTGGGAGTATGTCTATCGGCAAAGACCAGGAAATTGGTATACGTCTCATTCACCAGGCGATCGATTCCGGGATCAATTTTTTTGATACGGCAGATCTATATGATAAAGGATTAAATGAGGTTATTGTTGGCAGGGCTTTAAAGGAAATAAGAAAAGACATCATTCTGGCAACAAAGGTTGGGAACCAGTGGCGCAGTGATGGTAGCGGGTGGGATTGGAATCCACGCAAGGAATATATACTAAAAGCGGTGGACGAAAGTCTTAAACGGCTTGGAATCGATTTTATAGACCTTTACCAATTGCATGGAGGTACGATCGAAGATCCTATAGACGAAATAATAGAGGCTTTTGAGCTGCTGGTACAGCAAGGAAAGATCCGTGATTATGGCATTTCCTCTATCCGGCCGAATGTTATCAGGGAATGGGTGAAAAGGTCTTCCATGATCAGTGTAATGATTCAATACAGTTTACTGGACAGAAGACCTGAGGAGTCTATTCTGGAATTATTGAAACAGAATAACATAGGGGTTTTGGTCAGAGGTAGCATTGCGCAAGGGCTATTGATCAATAAACCGCCCAGGCCTTATTTGAACAGAGGGGAAGGTGAGGTTCAAAAAGCTGCATCCCGTATACGGAATTATTCAGCAAATGAAAGAAAAGCAAGCCAAACTGCACTGCAATATGTTCTAAGTCATCCTGCTGTGACATCTGCTGTTGTAGGTATACGGACTCCAGAGCAGCTTCAGGAAGCATCTGGTGTATTTGCAGTGCCATTTTTGAATGCAGATGAAATTAAAGACCTGAGGCAGGTTGTATCTGCCAATCAATATGAGGATCACAGATAGGTCAGATCATTGTTCAGAAAATTTCAAGAAAAGGTTACAATACTTTAATGCTCAATAATGTCTGTCATCATATCTTCTTCCCAAAACCAGCACATCACCTCGTCCCTTTAAAATACTTCCTGTTGTTCTGTATTTGAACTCAATGTGGTCAATATATCTGCCTTCTTCACCAATCTCTATATATTTTGAGCTTTCACCGGCTTTGATGGTTTCATTAATGGATGGTTCCAGCTTGTCACCATTGCTAAAGTAAATAGCCAATTCGCTGATATGGATATCATGATCTTCTACTCGGAATCGTAAAGCAGTATATTTTTCTTTTGTTTTTACGTCAATGACATCTTTATCCTTGACGAAATCCACTTTATTTGAAGCCAGTACTTCCCAGCCTTCTTCCACTCCGATTACTTTTTTTGAAGAACTACAGGAGACAAATAGAACGCTTAAAAATATAATTGTAAAACGTACAATATTTAATTGCATTGACATAATTGCATATTTAATACATATTCATTCAAATTCTGTTCCCATAGTCATTCGTCTTTTCATTTACTACCGGTGTAGTTTTGGTAAGGGATAAATGTTCTGTTATTAAATCTACTCTAATGCGGCTTAGTATATTGGATCAATCACCGATCAGGAAGGGCAGTACAGCTAGAGAGGCCTTGCTTGAAACAGTTCAGCTGGCTCAGCTTGCTGAAAAGCTCGGATATACCCGTTTCTGGGTTTCCGAGCACCACGGCGTGCCCGGGGTCGCCGGGTCCGCGCCGACCGTGCTGGCCGCCGCCGTCGCGGCCGCGACGAGCCGGATCCGCGTCGGCACCGGGGGCGTCATGTTGCCGAACCACCGGCCGCTGGTCGTCGCGGAGCAGTTCGGCGTCCTGGAAGCCCTGCACCCGGGCCGGATCGACATGGGGC
>JBJMLY010000588.1:0-6282 GCA_045805025.1 Cytophagaceae bacterium
ATAAATCAGGACTTGATTTTACAGGAGGCTCTCCTTCATTTCTGCCTGGCGGACAAACCGATTCACCTACGAGTCTGGAAGGAGCCACCAATATGTGCGACACAGCCAGAAATATGGTTTTCTCTGCTACAGGCTACAGCCTCTACGATGGAAACAATATTTTTAAACAGAACCTTAATGGCGGAACCTCCTCCACACAGGCGGGAGTGGCTGTGCCCGATCCTTCTGATCCGGCGAACAAATTTTATCTTTTTACAGCAAACGTGGATAATGGCGGCGGCGGAGAAAAGCCGGCTTCCACAGTGAACCTTGGCATCCATTATTACAGGATCCAGAAGCTGGCCGGAGGAAATATTTCTGTGTTGTCAGGCCCTGTAAAAATCGCCGATAACAACGAAGTGACTGAACAGCTCTGCGGAGGAACCGATGGTAACGGCAATTACTGGATTGTTGCACACCAGGGCGGCGCCTTCCCTCCTGGATGGGGATTAAGCCTGATCTTTTCATGGCAGGTAACGGCAGCCGGTGTAGGCAGCCGTGTTACAAGCTCGATGCCGGGAACGACCGGAAATAATTACTGGCAGGGGGCTATGAAGATCAATACTTGTCAGGACAGATTGGGAATCGTTTATTCTGACGGCGGTTCACCGGGCTCCATTGAAATCTACGACTGGGATCAGACGACCGGTAAAGTAACGGCTTTGAGAAGAAGAGTGGCTACGGGCCTTCCCAATCTTTATGGATGTGAATTTTCACCCGATGGGAAAATTCTCTATGCTACTTCTTTGAATGGAAATATGCTTTATCAGCTCGATATTGCTTCTGGTACTGTATACAGCGACCCTGCCTGGACAAGCTCCAACAACCGCCCTGAAATGGGAACCATGCAGCTCGGTCCGGATGGGAAAATTTATGTAACCAATGTAAGCAACTCCGGACTTCCGGCTTACATCGGAGTTATTAATAATCCCAATGTGGCAGGCGCAGGATGTAACTATAACAAGACAGGCTTCACCCTGAATTCCTCGGCCAGCTTTTATCCGAATATAGCCCGGGGAATTTCCAACATCGCCTGGACTTATCCGAACACACCTGTGATCAATTTCAATTCGGGCATCTGCCCGACCATAGGAATGGACTATAATTTTAAAACATATTTCAACAGCAATATTGCGGTAGTACCCGGTTCGGAAGACTGGGATTTCGGCGAAGGTTCAGGGTATGTTTCAGGGCTGGGTGCTGCACCCAGCCATACCTATGCCTCCAACAACACATTTACCGTAAAACTGAGATTCCGCGACCAGGTATGTAATAAATTATGGACCGGCACCGGATCAGTGAATACCTGTGTGCTGCCTGTGACCTGGACCTATACCGATGCTGAGCCTGAATCTGAAGGAGTACGTGTTGAATGGGAAACAGAAACAGAAACAGAGGTAGACAATAACTATTTTGTGATCGAGCGCTCTTCCGACGGAATTGATTTTGAAGAAGCAGGCCGTGTGAACGGCAAAGGAAATTTTAATGGCAGATCTTCGTATCTGTTTTTTGATGAGGCGCCTCTGGAAGGCATAAGTTATTACCGCATAAGGCAGGTAGACGTGAACGGGAGCAGCTCGGAAAGCCGTACGATGGAAGTTGCGCTCGGCGGATTTCAGTTTTCGGTACTTCCGAATCCTTCCGGCCATGAGTTTAAACTGATCTGCAGAGCAGCGGATAAAGGCTCTGTCGAGATTACGGATGTGCTTGGCAGAAAAATCCTTGTATCAGAACTTCATGAGGATATAACCTTCGGAGAAAATTTTCCTGCCGGTACTTACATGGTAAGAATTCTGGCCGGGCAAAAAGTTCTCTGCAAAAAAATTGTGAAGCTGTAAGCTTTTAGTTATCCGATGACTGCGAGTCCGGTCATGATTAAATGCAGTACCTAGGAGTCAGCGGATGAATTTCAGCTAGCAAACTCAGGCAGGCTTGGCTTTCGAAGCGATATTCAGTAATTCGATGGTGTTTTTAGCCGAAGTTTTTTCCAGCATGTTCTGCCGGTGCGTGTTTACAGTGTGTTTACTGATGAACAGGAGGTTTGATATTTCCTGGCTTGATTTTCCTTCAGACAGAAGCTGGAGTATCTCAAGCTCTCTTTCCGAAAAGCGAAAGTCTTCGTCGGCAATAAATTTTTCGCTCAGCATCTGATGGAACATTCCGCGCTCGTCTTTTTTGTTGACGGTAAAGGTGAGGTAATTGTCACTTTTAACGCTGTCAATATTGATCATAAACAATACGCTCAGGAAGGGATAGCCATGCTCATCGGTTTCCAGAAAGTTCATTTGCTGCAGAAACCAGAGATAGTTTCCTTCGGTGGTTCTCACTTTAAACGGATATTCAAAAGATACCTTTTTCAATTCGCCTGTACTGGCATACACATTGATCTGTTCCAGCATCAGAGGAAGTATCTTTTCGGAGAATACTTTGGCGTGGGCTTCATGAAAAGTCGACATTCCGAAGGCCAGTCCGCCTTTCAGGTAGTCTTCAGGGGAGTAACCCAGAATATTTTTGACATTACTGCTGAAAAACTCATACTGCTTTGTATGGAAGTTATAGAGACAGACGATGCCGGGGGCTGATTCAAAAAATGATTTAAATTCTTCGTTGCTAAGGATGTTTGAAGGGCCTGAGGTATAATCAGCTATAACTTTATCAGGCATTTGATAATCAATAAGTTTCAGCAAATGATCGTAGAAATCATTCGCCCACTCGTTCTTGTTTTTCATAGTAAAAAATAGGTAGGAGATTAAAAAATAGTACGTAAATACTGAAATATAGGTATTTCATTTAGTAACATCAAAAGATACCTTTGATTTGATGAATAAGGGAAATTTTACTGTGAAGGATATTATAAGAGAAACGCCATTGTCTGAAAAAGCGTTGCTTCAAATTGGCTTCAAGGCTTTTGAAGTCGATGGCACACCGCCGGAAATGAAGTTTTTCAGAAAAAAATCGGTCTTTATGATCTTCCTGGAGAAAGATAAATTCGGATATCTTATATTAAAAGACCGAGTTGTCAGCAACTGGAAATCGCAACCCATTTCGTCCATTGAGCAGCTCGAAACCGAATACCTGAAAATAGCCGGAGAAGAGCTTGTGTTTCATGATTTCTCCGAAAACTAGTTGCTTTCCAGGCGCCTTTGCTCTTTGTAAAATTTTCCTTTCATTCTTATTGCCAGTTTAAAATTAACTCATTGGCTATGTTATTTTTAGTCTGAAATTCTCCTTTAAAAATCCGCTTTTTTTACCGCTCTGCAGTCCTGTCATTATCGTTTTATTCCAAATTTTTATTGAATAAAACGTATCCGAATTTCATTTTTATCCGAATACTAAGATGTGAAGGAGGAATTATGAAATCAAGAATCAATCGATCAGCACAAAAAATAATTTTTGTATTCTTAAGTGCATTTTTAATGGTCTTAACCCTGCAGGCGCAGGTCCCAGCCAACATCAATACGGGTAATCCCAATTTTCCTTTTCCGCAATTTAAGGGCTACGTCGGTGGGGTGAAGACCCTGGCGGATGTTAATCCGGTTGGAGTGCCTCATGCGGAGCTGGAGCAAAGAACGCGGGATGCCTATCAGCAGCTTTGCAACAGCATGTCCTATCAGATCTATGATAATGGCACCTGGACTCCTGTTACCGTTTCAGGTGTAAAATACATTGCCCCGAATCATAATCCTCCATCCAGCGATATTGGTCATTGTTATTGCGTGGAGGGAGACGGCTATTATCTCATGGCTGCTGCCTATATGGCGGATAAGGCTACGTTTGACGGATATTATATGTGGATCCATGACCGCGAATTTCAGCAGACGAGAAGATTCATTGATTGTGTAGTGAACAACCCGGGTTATTATGGCAATCCGGGAATGCCCGGTGCGGGAAGTGCCTACGGTGGCGCGATCGGGCAGGCCAATGTGCGCGGAGGCGGACTTGCAGGTGGCTCACCGCTCGACGGAGCGCAGGATGTAGCCATGGCCTTGCTGATCGCCTGGAAGCAGTGGGGCGACAACGCCGTGATCTGCACCGACCCTTGCACCGGCGCCCCGGTAACCTATAAACAGGAAGCGATTAAATATATTAAGAATATGGTGGAGCTGGTGCCTAAGGTTTATTTCTCCAGCACTCAATACGTTCCTGGTGTGATCGGACTGGACGGATACCGAAAATCGGGCGATGTGAGTAAAGAAATGACAGCCTGGGGTAATACCGGCGCATGGATGGGACTTATTCCTGACAACCCGGGTCCCGCCAGCTGCGGCGATTGCAATGGAATTTACAATGGTTACGTTGACTATGCTGCGCCAGCCTATTACAGAAGTTTTTCAGATATGCTCACAGCTGAAGGGCAGCCTTCCTGGTACATTGACCAGTATAAAAGGGGAGAAGCATCCGACGACTGGATCATGGGGCAGGCGTATTCGCAGGGTTTGATTCCATGGTCGGGACTTGAAAAAATTAACGAAGCCGGAGCGGCAACAACGGTAAGTTTCGGCAATATGGTGGAAGGAGAAGATTTCCGGTACGGGTTCCGGACCGTTCTTAATTATATGTGGAACGGAGCGCCGGTGCGGAACTGGAATCCGGCAACACACACGTATGTGGCAGGGACGAACAGCTATGAACACGACATGGGCTTACGCTTCGCCTCATTTATCAAAAATCCTCAGGCGCCTCCTTACAACAACCCCGGCGAAACCCTGGAAGCACAAACGTATTGCGGACCGCCCACAGGCCTCGACCATTACAATCAGGATGGAACCCAGGCTGTGAGACCCGGAGGAGGAAGATACTGGCCGCTGAACTGGATTCATGGCACCGGCGCTCCATCGGCAGTAGTTTCGCAGGACTTCGACCTGATGGCGCAGATGTTCAGGGAAGCAGTTCTGAAATTTGACGAAGCCCGGGATCAGCGAGGTACGGGTCAGCTTTATGCCACAGCCAAGCCTTCCTATTTCCACGAATGGTTCCGTCTTGCAGGCATGCTCATCCTTACCGGGAATTTTCATGACCCCCTGGATTTTGATCCCACCGTTTCCAATATGAAAGTCTACAAGGCAGTGGATAAAACCTATGCTGCCCCGGGTGATACCATCACCTATACTATTTCATACAGGAACCTGGCAAAAGCGGATGCCACCGGCATTGTCATTACCGATAACCTGCCTGCAGGTCTCAGTTTCATTTCAGCCAGCAATGGGGGAACCGCTTCGGGATCGGCAGTTACCTGGAATATCGGCAGTGTGCCTGGCTTTGTGACCGGAGGACTTGCCGCTACGAAAGGCTCCGTGACTTTAAAAGTAAAAGTAAGTGCTTCCGCTTCCGGAAGGTTATGCAACACGGCAACGATAAGCGCTGCCAACGGTACAGGCTGGACGAGCAATGAATATCCGAACAACATTACAGATGTCATGGAAAGAAATTGCGTCGACATCATTACTCAGAATCCTTTATCAATTACCAAGAAAGCTTCCAGGCCGACGGTCATGGTGGGGGATACATTATCCTATACGATTGTTGTCAAAAATAATTCTGTTCCGTTTTTAAACGGAGGAAGACCCGGTGTGCGGCTGACTTTCGGTTATAAAGGTATGAGCACCAGTACAGCTATTGTGACCTTCGGTTACAGGATTTATCACGGCGCTCATGAGCCTCTCATTAACTATAAAAATTACAGGGTCTCCTACTTTGGAAATAAAACGGGCCCGCCGGCCTATACCATTACCTCGGTTTCCAATCAGGGATGTACGCCTTCTCCAACGCTGGTTTCTCAGGCACTGCCACAGACTCCCACCTGGAACCACAGGCTCAAGCTTGACTTTCCTGTTCAGCTTGCTGCACCGACCTTTTTTATTCTGTGGAATGCAGGAGATGCCGATGCCATTCACCAGGGGGCACTGATGCCTCAGAAAGTGATCTTTGACCTGAATGCCAATTCGGTATTCGACTGGACCCAGGACTGGTCTTACGAACCCAACCTGAGCATGATTTCCCCATCAACCTCTACCGATCCTTTTTATCCTATTGCGAACGATTGGACGGATCCCTTGCTGCCCAATCTGCCGGTGACAAAATACAATCCGAACAATTGTTCCAACAATGTTGTCCGGACCGCCAACAAGCAGCTCGCTGAAGAATGGGACGGCTATACCTGGAGAAGAATTTACGGAACAGCTCCCGTGAGCGGAAGAGAGCTCAATAATATTATAGTGAAAGATACGCTGCCCGCCGAAGTGA
>JBJMLY010000589.1:0-8279 GCA_045805025.1 Cytophagaceae bacterium
GGAAAGAGGACATATTTTTTTGATGTCAAGTCAACACGCTCAAATGATTATTATCTAACCATTACCGAAAGTAAAAGACGCTTTAAAGACGACGGCTACTTTTACGAAAAGCACAAAATTTTCCTCTACAAAGAAGACTTCGATAAGTTCATGGAAGCGTTGAAAGGCACTATTGAACACGTAAAAACCGAGCTTCTGCCAGATGTGGATTTCAGTAAGTTCGATCAGGAGCCAGAGGCCGAGCCTAACGAGAAAACAGAAACCGATGAACTGAGCTGGGAATAAATCATCCCATAAATCATAAATAAAAGAGTCCGCCATAAGCGGACTCTTTTATTTTACCCCAATACCATCGTATATTTGCCCCCTTATTTATTACTTAAATTTACTTCGTAACTCTTCATTATGGGACTTCAATGCGGAATAGTAGGATTGCCGAATGTTGGCAAATCCACTTTGTTCAATGCTCTTTCAAATGCCAAAGCAGAGGCTGCCAATTATCCATTCTGCACCATTGAGCCCAACGTTGGGGTTATTACAGTTCCTGACGAAAGACTTAAAATACTTGAAGCGCTGGTTTCACCTGAAAAGGTTATACCTACTGTTATTGAGTTTGTTGACATTGCCGGACTTGTCAAGGGAGCGAGTAAAGGTGAGGGCTTGGGTAATAAATTCCTGGCCAATATCAGGGAAGTGGATGCTATTATTCACGTGGTGAGATGCTTTGAGGATAATAACATCGTGCATGTTGCAGGAAAAGTTGATCCTGTGGCAGATAAGGAGATCATTGACACTGAGTTGCAATTAAAAGATCTGGAGTCAATCGATAAGAAAATCGCTAAAATTGAGAAAATGGCGCGTACGGGCGATGCCAAATCCAAAAAGGAACTGGCAACCCTTATGCAATACAAATCACACCTCGAAGCAGGTCAGAACGCCAGAAGTCTGAATATTCCGGAAGAAGATAAATCAGCCATCGCCGATATACAGCTTTTGACTTCCAAGCCTGTGATTTATGCTACCAATGTAGACGAAGCTTCCGTGAATACCGGTAATAAATACGTAGATGAATTTAAGAAAGCCGTCGCTAATGAAAATGCCGAAGTGGTAATCGTTTGTGCTGCCATTGAAGCTCAAATCGCTGAGCTGGGCGATGAAGAAGAAAAGAAAATATTTCTGAAAGAATACGGACTGGAAGATTCCGGTCTTAACAAGCTGATTAAAGCTTCCTATAAATTACTGAATCTGGTAACCTACTTCACTGCCGGTGTTAAAGAGGTTCGTGCCTGGACTATAAAAAAAGGCTGGAAGGCCCCCCAGGCTGCTGGGGTTATTCACACCGACTTTGAAAAAGGCTTTATCAAAGCCGAAGTAATAAAACTGTCTGACTTCGAAAAATACAAGAATGAAACAGCCTGTAAAGAGGCAGGTAAACTGTCGATTGAAGGGAAGGAATATACGGTGCAGGATGGGGATATTATGCATTTCAGATTCAATGTCTGAATCCCTGTCCGAGGTTTAAACAATTCTTACCTCACTGTGTTATTAAATTAAAGTTTGAGTTTAGGTTTAAATTTTAATTTTTTAACCATTTTTTAATTTGAGAGTAAGAATCATTTTCGGGCTAACGAATAAAGGGGCTTCGGTTCCCTTCCACCACCAGTTTTTGCTGTCGGGCCTGGTTAACTCCCTGCTTGGCAAAGAAAAATCGGAATTTCAGGATTTTGACCTTTACAATTTTTCAGGCTTAAAGGGACAAACCAAGGTAGGTAAAGAAGGCCTTCATTTTTATTCCAATAAAGTTACTCTTGTTTTTTCAAGTCCCAACGAAGAATTTCTGGCCTATTTTATCAAGGCATTATTTAAAAATCAGCAGATCGAGATTGGTAAGCTGTTACTGGTTCCTTTAAACGTGGAGAAAGAAGGGCCTCCTAATTTAACAGGAGAAGTTAAGTATATCTGTATCTCGCCCCTGGTTGTCATAAATCCCCTGGATCCATCGGTGGACCCCAAACGCTTTTTGAGTCCGCTTACCGATGAGTTCTCCGACATGCTTTACGAAAGTACGATGTTTCGCATGGAAAAGTCGGGTCGTTATACCACCGAAGAAATTTCCTCCTTCTTTAAATTTCAGATCGTTCCTGATAAAGATTATCTGGCAAAGATCAGACAGGAAGAAAAGAAGTTTGCCCGGATCTTTCCCGCTTTTGAGGAAGGAAATAAATACGAGGTGAGAGGCTATACATTTCCATTTATGCTCTATGCTGATCCCAAAGTACAGCAGTTTGTATTTGATTGCGGTATGGGAATTTTTACACACAAAGGCTTCGGTATGCTTGATATCGCCAATGTAGACCCCAATCAGAGAACTACTCCTTATATTTTTTAATAGGGTATGAGATTGAGAAAATAGAGTCAATCATTTATGCTATCATGAAAGATCGCATCTTCTGTAAGATCATCATCCAGATATACAGTCTCTATTCTTCTCGTTTCTTTTATTTCTTTCCTTACTTTACGAGACCAATAGAAGGGTAGTAGCCAGACTAATAAAATATTAACTTTTTTTGAGAATTGGTTGCTTCTGTTGGCCTGAACTATTAGCAGGCTTGTTACAAAACTTTGAAATATATACACCAATACTATTACTAATACAATCAATCCAAGCCACTTCATTAGAAATTATATTAAATAATTAAGTTCAGTCTATTTCCTAAATCCTATTTAGGTGGATACGTAATATTCTTATATCCGATGATCAGATCCGAGCGGGCACCAACGGGTCTGTAGTAAGCAACGATATCATATTCATTCTCGGTCAGGTTGTGGCTACCTTCAAAATACGTTTCATCAATTTTAGAAGTTCCGGGAGGAACATACACATAGCGGTAGTTGTAGTATCCCTGCTTTAGAATAGTCCGGCAGGTATAATATTTGTTCGTTTCGTCATACGTCATCTCGAAGTCTTCTTTCAGCTTCCAGTCGGTAAATGCTCCGAAAGCGTATACTTTTCCATCTGTTTTATCGGTTTTCAAATACATGTCGACGTACACATAATCGGGATCAATGTCAGTACCTCCCGTTTCGTAAAGTTGTATATAAAATCGTCCGTTCTTGTCCACGGTTAATCCGTAAGCATCATTTCTTCGGCTTCTGTCCACCCTCAGAAATTCTTCTGCTTTGGCCGAGTCTCTTACGACTTTCGCTACATTGAAGCCTCCGAACAGGGCACTTCGTATATCGAATACCCTGAATTCATTTCCTCCCTGGAAATTGCTGCTAAGATCAAAGTAGGTGTACTCCAGCCTGCGCTCATCTTCCTTGATGAATACAGGTTTCAGGTTGTTAAGCGCTGTACCGTAACGGTAATTCTGCCTGACGGATACTTTAAGATTCTGAAGTGGATTGAAAATGTCGAACTTCGGATAACTGATGGCAAAGTCGACCTGCTGATTGAAATTCCGGGCATCCAGGATACTCGAAAATTTTACCTGAGGCACGATGTCCACAACATTATCATACACCATAAATCGTTTGGTCAGAACTAGGTCTTTGTCATTGCTGCCCCGGTAAACCATGACCAGGTAATTACCGCTTTGTTTGATCTTAGGAATAAGAAATTTATAATGGATGAATGGGATTCTGGTATTGAAAGATGGCTTTCGGTCGTTGATGGAAAACTCGTTGAAGTCATTCATATACTGCACGGCGCTCAGGCTGGAAACGGTCCAGTCGGCATTGCAGTTTAGGATTTTGGCATTATAGCTTTGTGTAAATGTTCCCATTTCATCAAATTCCAGCAGAAGCTGATTGGTCTGCGCAAGAGGTATGATCGCCGGTTGCAGAGCAGGAGGAGCGTAAACATCGTTTGGATTGTTGTTGTAGGTAAACGGATAAAGCAGAACAGTTTTGATCTGGGGCTCATAGGTATAGTCTTCTGTGAGCAGTTCCTTTTCAACCACTGCTGCTGAGATGTTTCCGGAGTTCTGCCCTTGTCCGCCCTGAGGTTCCAGAGGCACGCAGCCATGGAATAATAAGGGAAGGAGGAATAAGAAAAGATTTTTTAATCTGATCATTTGGATGATACAGATTTTTCAAACAATTCAATTTCTTCCGCAGCCAGGTCCCAGTTCTTCTGCTCCTTGTTAAGATTGAAAATCACCTGGTCATATTGAATTTTGATTTCTGCCAGAGTCTTCGCATTTTCATAGACAGAAGGCTTGGCCATTTCTTCTTCCAGTCCCGTCTTTTTAAGTTCCAGCTCCATGATCTTCTGCTCGGCCTTCGCGAGTTTCTGCTGAGCTTTTTTCAGGTTCTTCTGCATTTCCTTATCGGCGGAGGCAGTCATGGGTTTGGGCTCTTCTTTCTTTTTTATGGGAAGAGGTTTCGCAGTTCCTTCTTTCTGGTCTTTCTGTGCTTTCCAGTATGAATATTCATCGTAGGTTCCCGGATATTCTTTAAGCTCATGGTCTTCGATGTACCAGATTTTGTTCGCGACATTCTTGACGAAGTGCCTGTCGTGCGATACGGTTACGAACGTGCCCTCATATTGCTGAAGCGCCTGCATCAGGATATTGACCGAGAGCATGTCCAGGTGGTTGGTAGGCTCATCCAGCAACAGAAAGTTCGATTCCGAGATCAGTGTTTTGGCCAGAGCTACTCTTGACTTTTCTCCTCCCGATAATACCTTGATTTTTTTAAATACATCGTCGTTGGAAAACAAAAAGCATCCGAGCACGCCTCTTAGTTCCATTTCGGTTTTCGCCGACCCGGCCTGCTTCAGCTCTTCGAGCATTTCATTATTGATATTCAAGGCTTCCAGCTGGTGCTGGGCAAAGAAACTCATGTTCACATTGAAGCCTAGCGTTCTTTCTCCTTCGATAGGCTCAGTGCCTGCAATGATTCTCAGAAGGGTTGATTTTCCTTTTCCGTTTGCGCCGATCAGCGCGATCTTGTCTCCTCGCTCAATGGTGGCTGTTGTGTTTTTCAGGATCTGTAGATCCGCATAGGCTTTGGAAACATTTTTCATGGTCAGCACAAATCTTCCGGGGTGCTGCCTGAACTGGAATCTGAAGTTGATCTTCGCCGTTTCATCCACCACGTCTTCTATCATGTCCATTCTGTCCAGGGCTTTAACCCTTGACTGTACCTGTCTTGCTTTGGTGGCCTTGGCTTTGAAGCGTTCAATAAATCGTTCGGTCTGTCTGATCTTTGACTGCTGGTTTTCAAAAGAGTTTTTCTGGATCTCGGCTCTTAACGCTTTTTCTTCCAGGTAGTAGGTGTAGTTTCCGGCATATACATTCAGGTTCTGCTGAGAAACTTCCACAATTATTTTAACGGTGTTATCGATGAATTGCCTGTCGTGCGACACTACAATCACGGCGCCTTCATAATTTTCCAGGTATTTTTCAATCCATTGAATGGAAGGAAGGTCCAGGTGATTGGTAGGTTCATCGAGCAGGAGCAGGGATGGTCTTGCCAGCAGAAGCTTTGAAAGCATTACTCTCATTCTCCAGCCTCCGGAGAAATTTTTTAAAGGCTTCTGAAGATCTGCCGTAGAGAATCCAAGCCCTTCGAGGATTTCTTCGGCTTTCGACTGCAGACTGTAGCCATCCAGCATTTCAAATTCTTCCTGTAGCCTGGTGAGCTTTTCTACCAGTTCATCTTTATAATTAGTCTCCATGAGGTGGAGCGTTTTCTCGATTTCTTTCTGAATAGCGTTCGCTTTTTCAAAAGCCATCATGGCGACGGTCAGAATGCTTTCTTCGCTTTCGTAGGAAAGAAGATCCTGGTTCAGAAATCCTATGCTGCAATCGCCGCTTTTGGATATGGTGCCTTCATCCGGGGTATATTCTCCGGTAATCAGTCTTAATAAGGTTGATTTTCCTGTTCCGTTAGCACCTATAAGTCCGATTTTGGCTTTAGGCTTGATGTGCAGGGAAACATTATCGTATAAGGCGCGGCTGCCGAAGTAAAAGGATAGATTATTAATAGAAAGCATTCTGCAAATTTACGGAAATTGAGTGAATCTGACACGGTTTTCTTTGAAATTTATAATAGATAAGAAAAGTTAAATAAAGTAGCCGGTAAATGCCGGCTACTTTATTGTTGATGAATAATGGGGGAAACTATTGAATTACCAGTTTCCTGAAAAAGCTTCCATTTTCTGTTTTAATTTTTACAAAATAGAATCCTTGAGGAATACTAAGATCATTTAAGACATAGTTCTTTTCCCAGATATTCTGATGCAGTGCGAGAGAATGGCCATTGACATCGACTATTTCCAGGGATATCAGGTAGCTTTCAGAGTTGATCGTTATGGATTGTCTGCTGCCTGCTGGGTTTGGAAAAATATCGATCACTTCTTCATTTCCCTTCAGGGAAATAGAAATAACATTGGAGTAGCTAATGCTGCCATCTACATCAACTTCCTGCAGTCTGTAATAATAAGTGCCTGATGATAAGTTTTCATCCGTAAATCTGTAATATTCAATCCCTGAAGAATTTCCTGAAGCATTGGTTTGTCCTGCTGTTCTCCAGGTTTGCCCGTCGGCCGATCTTTCAATAATAAATTTTGAGCTGTTATCTTCTGTAGCAGTGCTCCAGATAAGGTCTGCAGAGGTTTCAGATTTTTTGACTGCGTAAAAGTTTACAAATTCTACAGGGAGTAATACAGGATTCCGGATAGCCTGATAATTTGTTTTTCCTTCGGTGGAAGCTGAAAATCCAAGGATCACATTCTTTTGAATGTTCGTGCCGTTTATGTTTTGATTGTTATTAAGCAACGCCTCCAAGTCAAGCGTAACACTTTCTTTTGTTACTCCATTATACTTCACGGTATAGGTACCCGATGATACGGCCATCACATTGCAGTTTCTGTTGGCGTTGCAGGTAGTGCTTGACCAGGAAACGGTATTGCCGCATTGATCCACAAAACTTCCCGGCTGAAGACAATCAGTAGCGGCGATATATCGGTCGTATTTAGTGCCAATAACAACAGGAGCTGCCGGTACCCAGATAATAACTACATTTCTCCAGACACTGTCGCAGATGGAAACACCTGCTCCTAAAGCGGGTGTGGCCGCGCCAAGAGTACTGTTCATGGAAGTGGCTGAGCAATCATCGTAATCGATGCCTATGTGGTCGCTGGAAATATCCCCGCTGTGAAGACAGCCGCCCGTGCAGCCGGCTCCTGCTGTATTATCAAAAACATCGAACTCGGTGATGATGGTGCGGGCATTTGCCGGACTGGAATTGTTGGGAAATGCGGAAGCACCTCCGCTCTGCAAACATTTCATACCCAGATCGCCTCCGCCGTATCCGCCGGAGGTAAGCTGGCTTGCTGCCGGAGTTGTTCCATTGACGCCCTGCATACCAAAGGCAATACCTTCTCCGCCAACAGGGGGGACCTGGGTTTCGGCATGGTTTCCAAAACAAATCTGAAAAGAGAGTGTGAAAGACTGGTTTAATGAAACAACGGTATTGTTCCACATGCTGGTCGTGGTTCTGGAGCCGAAAGACGTCAGGTTATAAGTGACATTCGGTGAAGATCCAGTAGTGGTAATTCCAGGACCAGGAGTATTATTGACGCAGGCTCCTGAATACCCATTGCATCCCTGGTTGAAAGTCCAGGTTCCGGGAAGTTGAGCCATCAGATCTCCCGGAATCAGATAAATTAGTACAGCTATAGGAATCAGTTGGTAAATTTTTTTCATAATAATCCAGTTTAAAAACAAGTTCAATTAAGAAATTTCAACCGCCTAAATGATTCATAATTTGTACTTAATCGCTTAATGTATTCAATATAATACAAAATTATATTAGCTAAGTTATATAAATTAAATATAATAAGCTAATGCTTAAGGTAAATAATATACAATCGATTTTTCTTCATATTTGCCCATAATTTCTTTTACTCCTTGCTTTCGCTATTTTTGCGCAGCCTATAAGCCCTTTTATGATTAAGCCGGAGTTTGATGATATTTTTATGGAGTTGGCCGCCAACCTGGCCAAGAAGTCCCATTGTGTACGAAGACATGTAGGAGCGGTGCTCACGAAGGAAACACGTATCGTTTCAATAGGCTATAACGGTCCGCCGGCCGGCACTCACAACTGCGACCAGGAATGGCCTGAACAAGGCTGTCCGAAAGATTCCAAAGGCAGCTGTTCACTCGCTCTTCATGCAGAGATGAATGCTATTCTTTATGCCAGCAAGAATGGAACCCAGATGGAGGGCTCCACGCTGTATGTAACACTTTCCCCCTGCATTTCCTGCGCCA
>JBJMLY010000590.1:0-3407 GCA_045805025.1 Cytophagaceae bacterium
AAAAAAGAACGATGCTTATTTCATGCTCAGTACGAATGCTGCCCTATCCGATAGCAGGCTGGCTTCAGTAAAGCAAAATGCAGCATATCCAGTGGAGCTTCTACTGAATCCAGATGCCTTGCTGAAAACAGATTCGTTATACATTTTGCCTGAATATTATTCAAAAACTGCCGCCCTGGTAAAACGTATAAAAGCGAGCATCGCTTATCCTGAAAAAGGAACTCTCAAAACAAAGCTGGAAGTGGAATTGAAATCAGGCGACAAGCATCCGATCATTCAGATCCTTAAAAGTCTTCCTGCAGAAACGACGAATAAACCTAAGCCGATATTATGAAGTTCAGAATTCTTATTGTCTTATTAGTATCTCTCCATTCATTCTACTCCTTCTCTCAGGACAATAAAGGATCTTATTCTCTTCTTTGGGAAGTAAGCGGCAAGGGCCTTAAAAAGCCATCCTACCTTTTCGGCACCATGCACCTGCGCGACAGCCGGGTTTTTGAGTTCAGCGACTCGGTGCTGACCAAGCTTGACCAATGCGAAGGCTTCGCGATCGAGATCCATCCTGACTCTCTGGTAGGCGGAAGGTTCAGCTATATGTACTATGACCCGACCGGCATACCCGTCTCGATGGTGGTACGTGACAGTTCCAAACATGGGTTGGAAGAACTAAAGTACCACACGCCTTATATCGTTAGGTCCTTTTATGAAAGAAGCCGGCGCTGGGACCTGGACAAACCGGTTTTCCTCGACGCCTACCTTTTCAACCTGGCCAAAAAACAAGGTAAAAAAACGTTGGCCGTTGAAACTATTGAAGAACATATCAACCTGGCAGACCATGTCAGCGCCATCGATCTGGGCCTGAAATTTAAATTCAAGCTCAACTTTTTCAGCAACAACGACGAGTCTGATGACTACATAGACATCTACCGCAGCGGAAACATTTTCAAGCTCGATTCTTTTATGCACAGATCCTGGTACAATAAAGCCAGTCTGTTCAACCTGCTTGACAAAAGAAATTTTGTAATGGCACGCAGAGCCGACAGCCTGATGCAGATCCGATCTATGTTCATTGCTGTGGGATCTGCCCACCTCCCTGGCGATAACGGACTTATCAACCTGCTTAAGAAAAAAGGATATACCCTCAAAAGGGTTCCGGCTACCTTCACCAATTTTAAAGACGCCTATATAATCAAGGAAAAGGATATTCCCTGGTATGAGTTGAAACAGGATCATTACGGATACAGCGTTCAGTTGCCAGGGACGATGTATGCCGGGCCTGAAAAGCCGGACACCTTCAAGCTTCATACTTTTGTAGACAGCGGGAATAACCTCGTATACAATACCTTTTGCATCAACTACTCCAAGTACCGTGATTCTATCAAAGGCCCTGCCCTGGTCAGGAAACTAATAATTTCCGCTCTTGAATCGGAAGGAGAGCCGGAACAGAATTATGCGCAGGCTTTTAAAAGTAAAAAATCAGGGACAAAAAAAACGGAAAATAAAGTCGTCTATGTACATGACATTGTTCAGAATGGTGTGTCAGGTAAAGATGTAGTAATCAAATGCACCGACAGTTTATTTATCAGAATGCAAATCTTTGATAAAGATTATAAAGTCTATGTAAACCGGCTCAAGCTTCCTGAAGACATGCTGGAATCGAATTCTTCAAAAAAATTCTTCAACTCCTTTAAGGTATATCCGTCAAAACCCTATAAAGAGGTAAAGCCGCTTGAATATAAAAACAACGTTGGGGGTTTCAGCATCAATTTCAGCAATCCGCCTCTGCGCAATAAAATCACCTATTACAAAACCGCGGGCGACACGCTGAGCGATAACTATACTGAATATTACCTGATCACCGCCAACATACCCAATCATACATACAGCTATATTATGTATGGAGACAATGAACTGATGTACCATGCACGCACAGACTCCAATCTGCTTGATTATATCATGGATGATCATGCCAGGCAATACGGAACAAAAATCGGAAAAACTGTCAAATTGCAGGAAAAAGGTATTGCCGGAATTGAGCAGGATTTCCGCGACTGGGATGACACCCGGGTAAAGGTTCGCTGCTATATCCGCGGAACAAGAAACTACGTGCTTGTAGATAAATATGAATCAGACTCTGATAATGACTCCACCGAGAGAAGAGCGTTTATCGATTCCTTCCGTTTTACAGACCTGAAAAATGAAATGTTGAAACCTTTTGCTTTTAAAAGCGATGGGATTTCTATGCAGCTGCCGGTAAGTCCTTTTATCGCCAGAGACACTTTCAAAATTGTTTCTAGAAAAAGATATAACGATGAAGATGAATACTATGAGGAATACGACTACGATAGTTATTCCTACTATTCAAGAGGTCAGCACTTCCCCCTAACCGGCAACAGAGAGGGGCTTGATATGGAAACACGTTTTGAATCCATAGACAAATACAATGGGAGTACTTATAGAATGAATGTGCAGCACTTTTCAAAATATTTCCGTGTAGCAAATATTGATTCCTTATACAAAGAGCGCTTGCTGTCATATACAAAATTCATGGATTCAACGCTCTATGAAAAAGACTTTACACTGAACGGTATAAAAGGAAAAGAGATCGGATTCTATACCGATTCTTTAAGCTATGATCAAAAGCTGAGGATGATTCTTGTGGGTGACCGGCTTTTCACCTGGACAGCCCGGACACCGAAAGAGCTTGCCGGACTAAAGCAATTAAACGCTTTTATGGAATCCATTAAAATTGATCCTGCAAAAAATGCCAATGCGATACAAAGTCCGAAAGGAGCTTTGATCATGAACGATCTTATTTCCCCGGACAGCGTCACAGCCCTCAATGCCTCGATAGGTCTAAGATATTATACCTTTGACAGGAATGAATATCCTCTTATCTACAAAGCCTTAGGTGAAAATTATCCCGATGATACTCTCATGGCAAGATCATTGAGATCGGCTATGCTGCTGTCCCTGAAAGACAGCAGCGATGCGAAGACTATAGGCTTTCTCGACAATCTCTATCCAAGCCTTAAAGCCTATCCCTGGCTACAGGCTGATGTATTGGGAGTACTCGCAGCCAGCAAGGAGCCTGCTGCGATGAATTCTTTCTTCAATCTTCTCAACACGAACGTTCCGGATGTTTCCAATGCATGGCAGGCCAGGAATATTTTCGGAGCTTTCTACGATTCGACCGCCAGAACCAAGGCTTACTTTAAAATGCTGGCGGAGTTGCTTGAAAGCGACAACAAATACATAAGCATGCAGGCATCTCTTCTGCTTCACACAACTGTATTCGGCGACAGTATCCCCGATGTACCCTTAGTGGATAAAAACAAAAAAATCCTGATCGAAGGACTGAAAAAAAACCTGGAGCTATATAAAAATGTACCCGACTCTTTGCAATA
>JBJMLY010000591.1:0-4829 GCA_045805025.1 Cytophagaceae bacterium
AACGACAACCAGAAATTCAACTGCAAAAACGTACTGATCAAAGCAGAAACAAATTCCACCATTGTTACAGCCAAACTTGATCTTAAAAAAGCCTATAAAATTCCCGTAGCCCACGCCGAAGGAAGATATTTCACCGATGCCGAAGGATTGAAAGAACTGAAGAAAAACGATCAGATTCTTTTCAGGTATTGCGATGAGAACGGAAAAGTAACCGATGCAGCCAACCCAAACGGTTCGCTCGAAAACATTGCCGGCATCAGCAACAAAGGGAAAAACGTCTTCGGCATGATGCCTCACCCCGAGCGTGCTGCTGATACGGCTCTCGGCAATACAGACGGCAAAGCTTTATTTGATTCGATACTTGCCCTGATAGAAGCCTGATAACCAGTTAAAAATCAGCCAGAAGAAATACGAAACTATTCCTTCTGGCTGATTTGCTAAGTCGTAGAGACATTCACCACTCCTTACTTATTCTTTAATTACTTTTTTAACAAGCACTTTCTCTTCGGAAATTACTTTTACCATGTATGCTCCTGAAGGAAATTCCGAGCCGAAGCTTATTTCCGAAATCCCGTTCGCAGAAAAAATTTCTTTCCCCAGCATGTCTGTTACCGTAAGCGATACTTTCTCTTTCCCCGGAATTTCCATATGAAATTCATTTTGTGATGGATTAGGAGAAAGCTGTACAAGCAATTCTTCGAAAGAGACCGGCGCGACCGAACTTAAATTACTTTGTCCGTCAAAATCCACTTGCCTTATTCTATAATAGCTTTTACCATACAAGGGCTGTCTGTCCTCAAATTTATACTCGGCAATTGCATGCGAGCCTGAACTTCCTTTCACTACCCCAATAGCTTCATAGGTAAAGCCATCGGCGGATCTTTCAATCACAAACCGGTCGTTATTCATTTCATTGACGGCAGCCCAGGAAACAGTGACCAGATCACCAGCCGGCTCGGCATTCACATACACCCACTCCACCGGCAATACACAACCGATGCTGACACTGCTGGAAAGATTCCATGTCTTTTTACAACCCTCGTCTTTAAAACGAAGTCTTATAGTAAAAATTCCGCTGCTGTTATACGAGTACGAAGGATTTGCCCCGAGGCCGGATCTGAAGCCATGTCCATCGCCGAAGTCCCATTCTTCAGAACCGGGCACCACGTCAATATCTTTGTTGAAATAATTTTGAAACGCATAGGCCCCATTTACTGAAGGACAGGTATTGTTTATGGTAAGTTGACTTTGCGGAGACAGCCAGGCGATATTGGAAATACCTCTATGGATATTGGGATAAAATAATGTGCCGTTATTAAGTTCTAAACCCCGGTTATTATAATTACATCCTGCCCCTGCTATATCCGGATTATTCACCACACCTAAATAGGCGGGCTTGCTCAAATCGCTGGCGTTGGTGACATAAAGCTTGTCATCGGGACCAAGCTGCAGTGTTCCCATTTCGTTTCTGTTGTTTGAACTTCCCCATCCTGGCTCTGAGTAAACGATACCGGAAGTGATATCCAGCTGATATAATAAATTAGCCGTATGCGAAGTGAAATATAAAATATTCCCATTGGGAGAAAATTCACAGCCGTAAAAGGCTGGATATCCCGATATCCTTCTCAGCAGGTTCGTTACCTTTCCTGTGGACTGATCCCAGTCATAGACTTCCACACTACCGGTGGAAAAAACAGCGGCGAGCCTGGTATGGCATTTATTGATTTTTATAGAACCCTGCCACACATTATTTCCCGTAGTTCCGGGTATCGCGCTTCTCACCAGCGCGCCTACGCCCGAAGAAGATATGGGCCATGCCCAGAATTCATTCTTTGTCCATGCAGAATAATCTCCCCCCTGATGAGAGATCACCCAATAGTTTCCATATCCGTCTGATGCTGCGCAAATCTGCTCCGACACCTCGTCATGATTAGCGATCTTCACAGGACCGGCAATTACCACAACCGTTGCTCCCGACTTTTTAATATGGTAATAATGAATTCCAAGATCCGAAGCTGAAGAAGGTTTATCGCCTGAGCCATTGTCGTCCACATTCGCCGTAAACAGGTAATACTTATTCAGAGGGTCTGCCGGATCGGGAATACATACGCTTGACTGAGTGGAAGAAGTGCCCCCGTTGAGCAGTTGAATCTGGTTATTACCGGCATCGTACAAACGATAGCTATCGGTATAGAAAACAATATTACCTGAGACATCGCATATAGTAGAAGAACCTTCCTGCCCCCATCCATTCACCTGACCGCCTGTCAGAGGTGTCGGTACTCCGCCTGTAAAATCCAGCCCGGCCCGATTTCCGAAATACCATTTCGGAGACAATGTAAACGCCGGATTTTGTGCCGCGGCCCAATTGGCAGAAAGTGAAATGAATAAAAATATTAAAAAAAGAAAAACCAATAGCCAGTTGTTCAGTGTGTCTTTTTTCATAGGGGTGTGTATCATAAAATTGTAATTGTATGATACAAATCTATAGAAGAGAGCTTCTGCAGTAAATAGGATTTACCGCTCATTTATATAGGGAACACCCCCTATTGATCTGGGTACTACTGCCTATAAAAACTTAAATTATTTACTTTCAGCAACCAGTCTGGCAGATTCCGGCTTGTTGCCGGACACCGGAAGAATAATAGAAACCGAGGTGCCGTGCGGCTCGGCTTTTTTAATAAAGATTTTTCCTGATAAGATATTCAGCCTCTCCTGCATTCCGATCAATCCAAACCCATGGGCGGAATTCTTACCGAATAAAGCAGCGGAGAATCCTTTGCCGTAATCTTCTATTGTTATTTCTACGGCAGATTCCTTTTTCCGGATGATAACACGCCCTTCCGTAGCACCGGAGTGTTTTACAATATTATTTAAGCATTCCTGGATAATGCGGTAAATGTTTATGTGCGCATTTTTAGAAAATACATCATCGATATTGTCTGTTTCGATTTTGAATTGTATCTGTCCGCTTTCTGCTACTTCTTCGACAAGACTATGAATGGATCTTGTCAATCCAAGCAGGTCAAGCTGAAAGGGTCGCAGGCCATAAGAAATACTCCTTACCTCTGCAATCGTATCCGAGACCATTTCGGTCAGGTCGTTCAGATAGCCGCCCTGTTTTGTGCGATCATCGTGCGCCTTCAGGGTATGTACTTTATTTTTAATCAGAATCAGACTTTGTCCTATGCTATCATGAAGTTCTGAAGCCACCCTCTTTCGCTCACGCTCCTGAGATTGGATTAATTGCTTGGAGAAATCCGTCGCCTGTAAAATGGCATGTGCTTGCGCCTTTTCTTTTTCCTTCTTATAGAAATTCAGTTTGTCAGCTAAGGCGTAAGAAAGCACCAGCGCTTCCACCGCGAATCCCACCTGAATGCCGTTGGCTGTGAAATCATTCAAGGGAAGTATGCCGTAATGCTCCATCAGAAATATCATGATGCCGGCGATCAGGCTTCCGAAGCCCAGTAAGTAATATTTTGCCGGTTTGAATCCTTTTCTATACACAGCAATTCCAATAACAAATACATAGATCATAAAAGGGAAGGACATAATAAGCTTAAACTGTCCAACCTGAAAAACTACCGCTACAATCAGGCACCCGATCAACAGAAGCTGTGGCCAGCGGAGCTTAGGGATATAATGCCGGGTTTGAAGGAAAGAGCGCGTAAACAGTACTGAGAAGATAATGCTTAACCCGCAATACACGTCTGAATTATTCATCCATGGAACTTCGGCCCACAGGTATTCCAGGCCATATCCTCCGAAACAAGTCAGCTGAAGTATGATAAAAAGGGTATAGAAAATGTAATAAAGATAGGTTCTGTCCCGCACAGAAATAAAAACAAATAAGTTAAAAACCATCAAGGCGATCAGCAAGCCTAAATTAAGACCATTCAACATATCCCAATTATGGTTGCTTTCATAGAGCTTCTTCATGGAGGCTATAAAGAGCGGAAAATAAAGAACTTCCTGACTTCTTGCCTGCAGATAAAAAATCCTGCTGCTATCTGGGGGAATATAAATGGGTAAGATGATCTGATTGGTGCTTACCTGATTTTTCAAAGAATGCTTCGACCCCAGCTGAACATGCGTATAGGAGCCTGAAATTCCAGGGGAATAGAAATTAACTTGTTGAATGGAGGGATTTCCTATCTGAAGGTACCATTGGGAATTTTTAGCATGATTTTTAATCCGGAATTTATACCATACCGAGTTCGAAGAAGGTTCCAGAGAAGATGATTGCAGCGTGTTTACAAAGAACAGGGAATCCTGAGCCAGGATATCGGCGAACCTGAGATTGCCTTTTTTATCTTCAAAGACATACGTTGCCGGTTCGATCCGGTACAATTCAGAAGAATCATTTAATACGATTCCACTTTGCGGGAATGCACTCAGGGGAAACCCAACCAGAGAACCAAGTGATAAAACAACCAGCAAAATAATTCTACCCCGATTCATTTCATCATTCTTTTCTAGTTCCCCATTCCAAAATGTTCGATAGCATACCGAAGCAAACTGTTTTTGCCGGTAAGGTTTAATTTCCTGGAAATATTCATTCTATGATTTGATACTGTTTTTTCGCTGATGAATAGTTCGTCTGCAATTTCTTTACTGCTCTTATAAGAGGCGACCATGTGCAGAATTTTAGATTCGGAAGGCGTCAATAAACTTAACAGATCCTCTGACTTTTGACTGTTTTTCGATGGCTTTTTAAGAAGAAAAGCAGACATCTCGGGACTGATATAAGGTTGTCCTTCCACCACCGACTCAATGGCATTGATCACATCGGTTACGGCATTTTCCTTTAATACATAGCCTAGAATCCC
>JBJMLY010000592.1:0-5995 GCA_045805025.1 Cytophagaceae bacterium
AGAAATCGTCGAGTCCGTCGAAATATTTATTGCCCTTCCACAACAGTTGCCTTTCTTCTTCCGTGAGCTCATCGTAAGAGCGATGGATCGGAAAGTCGAATTTGATCCCGTTTTTCACCAGGGGCTCCTGCCATTTGCTCATCTTTTCGCTTCTCCAGGGAGCAATTACACCTTCGTACACCGACATGCTTTTGTCCGGGAAGACCAGATCCTCATCAATACCCAGCACGCGGCCGAACCCTTCACAGGTTTTGCAGGCGCCGTAAGGATTGTTAAAGCTGAACAGATTGATGCTGGGTTCTTCGAATTTAATCCCGTCCAGCTCAAAGCGATCGGAAAATGTACGGGGCTTCTTGCCGGGAATATCAATAATGCAATCTCCCTCCCCTTCAAAGAAAGCCGTCTGCACGGAATCCGAAATACGGAAGGTATTGTCTTCGTCTTCGTGCTTTACCACGGCCCGGTCGATCAGGATGTTAATCTCCGCTTTTTTGAGCTCTGCTTTGTTGGACAGAGCCTCTTCAATGTCCTTCAATTCACCGTTTACTGTAATTCTGGTAAAACCTTTATGCAGGAGAAGCGACAATTCTTTTTCCACGGTTCTTTTCTCCCTTATTTTCAAAGGAGCCAGGATCTGAAATCTTTCATTTTCAGGAAGGCTATTGATAAAATCCAGTACATCGCTGATGGTATCTCTTTTTACAATGCCTCCTGAAACAGGAGAGAAAGTTTTCCCGACCCGGGCAAAGAGCAGCTTCAGGTAATCGTAAATTTCTGTGGAGGTACCGACCGTAGAACGTGGATTCCGGGTATTTACCTTTTGCTCGATCGCGATGGCCGGAGAAACGCCTTTAATGTATTCCACTTCGGGCTTTTCCATTCTTCCCAGGAATTGCCTGGCATAGGAGCTCAGACTTTCCACGTACATTCTCTGCCCTTCGGCAAAAAGCGTATCAAAGGCCAGGGAAGATTTGCCTGAGCCTGAAAGACCCGTAACCACCACCAGCTTATTTCTGGGAATGGCTACGCTGAGGTTCTTGAGGTTATTCACCTTTGCACCCTTTATAATGATGAATTTTTTAGGATCTAAGCTGTCAAGCTGCTGATTCTTCTTTTTCCCTGTTTCTGTGGCTTGCATAATGGATAGAAACTTTTTAGCACAATTCGCAACAAAAGTTTCACTTTACGAGTATAATATAGACTAATGGTCTTGCGAATACCAAATTTAATAATTATTATTGAAGGTATTTTGTTCCATACACAGTCTTTTAATTTTTAACAACTAAACCCCACAATATGATATAAAGCTCTACGTTAACTAAACGTGATATTCAAAATGAAAACCAATTTTGTAAGCGATGCCCAGCTTGTATCGCAGTATATCCAAGGTAACGAAGGTGCTTTTGCTCAGTTGTTGAAAAGACACAAGTCCAAAGTCTACACCACCATTTATCTTATTGTCAAGGATTCCTATATCGCCGAGGATCTTTTACAGGAAACCTTCATCAAGGCGATCAACAAATTAAAATCAGGCAGTTACAACGAGGAAGGCAAGTTCCAGCCCTGGATCACTCGCATAGCCCATAACCTGGCTATAGACTATTTCAGGAGGGAAAAGCGTTATCCTACCATTGTAATGGAAGACGGCAGCAGTGTTTTCAATTCTCTGGCCTTTGCTGAAGATTCTACGGAATCGATACAGATCAAGGATGAAACGCATGCGATTCTGAGAGACCTGATCCAGACACTTCCCGAAGCACAGAAAGAAGTGCTGTTAATGAGACATTATGGCGACATGAGCTTTCAGGAAATTGCTGAAGCTACAGGCGTGAGCATAAATACGGCCTTGGGCAGGATGCGGTATGCCCTTATTAACCTCCGCAAAAAACTAGAACAAAGTAATATAGCCTATGACAAAAACTTTTACCCGGAATGATGTAATCAGATATGTTTACAACGAACTAACAAAAACAGAAAAAAAGGAGATCGAGCAGGCTATGCTTGTCGACCCGGATCTTGCAGAAGAATTTTATGAGCTGTCAACAGCCAAAAGTTCATTGAACAGGATTGTCAAACAGCCATCGGATCGAGTGATCGATAAGATCCTCCATTACTCGAAATCGCTTTCATTGCGAACAGTTTAGTTAAAAGCCCTCTCCGGAGGGCTTTTTTATTTTAACCCTCCCCACATGTCATGACGTGTTAGAAATAAAAACCTTATTTTTGCCTTCATGCAGAAGAAAGAGCGCTTCGAAAAATTCCTGGACTATTTCAGTAAAAATGCACCGGAGCCCGAAACAGAACTGATCTATTCAAACCCTTACGAATTGCTGGTTGCAGTAATTCTCAGCGCGCAATGTACCGATAAGCGCGTGAATCTTACCACACCTAAGATCTTCGAAGATTTTCCTACGCCCCAGCATATGGCAACGGCCAGCTCCGATGAGATCTTTCCGTATATCAAAAGCATTTCCTTCCCCAATAATAAAGCAAAGCATCTTGCCGGCATGGCCCGGATGCTGGTAGAAAAATATGGAGGCGAAGTTCCTTCGGATGTAGACGATCTGCAAAAGCTTCCCGGCGTCGGCAGAAAAACGGCTCATGTCATTGCCTCCGTCGTCCATAAGCAGCCAAAAATGGCGGTAGACACGCATGTGTTCCGTGTATCGAAAAGAATCGGACTGGTTTCTGAAGATGCCGGTACGCCTTTAGAAGTCGAAAAGCAGTTAGTAAAATATATTCCCGATGAGCTCATCCACAAAGCCCACCACTGGATCATCCTTCATGGCCGCTATATCTGCGTAGCCCGCAACCCCAAATGCGCTATTTGTCCGATTACGGAGATTTGTAAGTATTATAAGTCCATCGGAGGAAAACCGACTAAAAGAAAATCTTAAGTTAAAAGAGGTCCCTGAACGAGTGCGTCATGGCGAGGCAAATGACAAAATGAATTACTGTAACCATTAAAACTTGTAGAATATCTCTTCATGAAAGGCCGAAGCCATCTCATTGGTTAATGCTTTATAGCCAACAGATTGCTTCGGCCTTTCGTTACCACACGCTCAATTTATATTCAACTACTCTCTTTGTAACAAGTCTCATTTGCCTCGCAATGACGCTCAAGTATTAATTGACAACCATCTATTCAATTCCCGTAACAAATCGGACCAAAAAATCACATATCTTTGAGTTTTCAAAACAAGATTGTGAGCATCAAAAACAAAGCATATTACCCACTCCTGCTTTCTTTCATTTCAGGAGTATTGTTCTGGATCGGCTGGCCAACCAAACCGCTGCCTTTTGTGCTGTTTTTTGCCTTCATACCTGTTCTGTACCTGCAGGAACATTTTCAGAATTCCGGTCTTAAAAGAAGGGCAGCTCATTTTTTCTTATACTCTTACCTGGCGCTGCTTTTGTGGAACGTCTTTACGACTTACTGGATCTATAATGCCACATCCATAGGCGGCATTTTTGCCATGGTGGCGAATGCTCTTCTCATGTGCATTCCCCTCCTGTTCTTTTACTATACCAAAAAACATACTTCGGAACGTGTTGGTCTCATCGCGTTCATCATCTACTGGATGGCCTTTGAATATCTTCACCTGAACTGGGACCTTTCCTGGCCCTGGCTTACGCTGGGAAATGCCTTTGCATCCACACCTTCGCTTGTTCAATGGTATGAATATACCGGCGTATTCGGTGGTTCCTTCTGGATCCTGCTTGGCAACGTACTCATCTATTCTGTGATCAGAAGGAAAGGAAGCCTTCTGATTAAATTATCAATTCCGGCTTTGCTTATTTTGCCGGCTGTTATCTCCCTGTTTATTTATAAGAACTATGAGGACCAGGGCAGTCTTGTACAGGTTATTGTCGTACAGCCCAACATCGACCCTTATGAAGAAAAGTTTGAAGGCGGAAAAAAATTTATTCCATACGATGAACAGCTGGCCAGACTCATATCTTTATCCGAAAAAAAAATAAGCCCGGAAACAAAGTATATTGTATGGCCTGAAACCGCTCTGCCTTTCGGTTACAACGAAGATGAGCTGGAACACCAGCTCGTCATTGACACGCTCAAAAAATTTATGGCCAGGCATCCGCAAGCCTGTCTTGTAACCGGTCTCGACTGCTACAAAATCTACCTGAAGAAAGAAAGCCGTACTGCCAAACCAATCGGTGACCATGTTCACTTTTACGATTCCTTCAATGCTGCCATGCAGATCGACGAGCATGGAAAGCTTACTGTTTACCATAAATCAAAGCTGGTGCCCGGCGTGGAATTTGTTCCGGACCTGCTCGCTCCTTTCGTAATCGACATGGGAGGAGGATCGGGCATACTGGGATCTCAGAAAGAGCGTACCGTTTTCTTTAACGCTCAGAAACAAGGCATTGCTCCGATCATCTGTTACGAATCGATTTATGGGGATTTTGTGAGGCAATATGTAAAGAACGGAGCCAATATGATCTTTGTGATCACGAACGACGGCTGGTGGGGAAATACACAAGGCTACCGACAGCATCTCTTATATGGCAGGTTAAGAGCCATTGAGACCAGAAAAAGCATAGCCAGAGCTGCTAACACAGGTATCTCAGGATTTATCAATCAAAGAGGAGATATTGTAGAAGGCAGCGAATACTGGAAACAGGATGTGCTCAGCGCCAGTCTCAAAGAAAATTCCATCCGCACCTTTTATACCAGACACGGAGATTACCTTGGAATAATTTCATTGTTCCTTTCAGGCATTTGCGTGGCAGGAACTTTTGTCCTGATCCGGCGTAAAAGAAAACTGAATCAAGCATGAAAGATACATCATCCATCGATCTGGAAAAGATCTGCCGGGAAGTGATTAAGGTCGCTAAAGAAGCCGGTGACTTCATTCAGCAGGAAAGCAAAAAATTTACTTTGGATAAGATCGAACATAAGAGTTCCAGAGAGCTGGTTTCTTACGTGGACAAAGAAGCTGAAAAGCTGATCGTGAAATCGTTAAAAAAGATATTACCCGAAGCCGGATTCATTACCGAAGAAGGAACCGAAGGCGAAGACCACAAATCGCTGAAATGGATCATAGATCCGCTGGACGGCACCACCAATTTTCTGCATAAGCTTCCAACTTACTCAGTTTGTATCGCTCTCATGCAGGATGAAAAAATTATTATAGGAGTGGTCAATGAAATGAACCTGAAAGAATGCTTTTATGCATGGCAAGGTGGCGGAGCCTGGTGCAACGACCAGAAAATTCAAATATCGGAAGTCTCAACGCTGCAGGAATCTCTCATTGCCATCGGCTTCCCTTACAGCCTGCTCGACCGGAAAGAGCAATATTTTAAGATCTTCAGTAACCTGGTAGAAAACACGCATGGCGTCAGAAGACTGGGTTCTGCGGCCGTAGACCTGTGTTATGTAGCTTGCGGAAGGTTTGAGGCATACTTCGAATTCAATCTGCACATCTGGGATATTGCCGCTGGAATCCTGATCGTCCAGGAAGCCGGAGGAAAAGTTAGTGATTATAAAGGCGGAAATAATTATCTTTATGGAACGGAACTGCTTGCCACCGGCAAAATTCAGGCTCCAATGCTTCAAGTCATTCAAGAATACTGGAAATAGCGTGAGAAATTTTTTATTTTTTCTATTACTGGCCGTATGCACCAATCTGCAGGCCCAACAGGAGATTGGAGTAAGTGTAGGACCAGCACTTTTCAGGGGTGATATCAACTCCAGACTAAGTATCAAAGAAGCCAAACCAGCCATCGGTGTATTTTATAAATACCATTACCACGATCACCTGGCCTTTAAAACTTCTTTTATATATGGCACCCTAAAGGGGGCAGACAGCCGCGATATTGGTTACAGCTACAGCGATCAGTTTAAAAAGCTGCGCGGATTAAGCTTCCAGTCTCGTTTCTGGGAAATTTCAGCCACTAATGAGATCTATTTTATTGACAACGAAAACGACAACCACTTCTGCGCCTATGGCTACGGAGGAGTCGGCTATAT
>JBJMLY010000593.1:0-6582 GCA_045805025.1 Cytophagaceae bacterium
ATGAGGTGGCCGATGACTGGGCGGCACTGACCTCTTCGGTAGTTATTCTTTATAACGGATATTCGCTTTTCATGCCTGCACTAAAAGAGATCATGGATACAGCGCCTGATCCGGCGCTGCTGGAAAATGTCAGACGCATTGCCAACGAAGTTCCCGGTGTAATCGGCCTGGATAAAGCCTTCATCCGTAAAATGGGCCTGGAATATTATGTGGATCTGCATGTCGTGGTAAGCGGAGAGTTAACGGTACGAGAAGGCCACCGCATTGCCCATCAGGTAAAGGATGCGATATTAAAAATCAATCCGGAAATTGCCGATGTACTTATTCACATCGAGCCTTATTCTGAAAATAAATTCAAGGCTTAACATTCAAAAATGTAGTAAGACATGCCTGCTTACTGCAGGACGGGCTTTGAAACATTGAATACCGGTATCCCCTGCGAGGTCTTACCCTGAAATGTGCCGATATGCGCATGTCCGTGAAAAGCGGCCGTAACTTCACGGCGGTTAATGGATTCTGCCAGTCTTGAAGAACCAAGAAATGGAAAAATCGATTCTGGTTCACCGATCACGGTTTCTTTAATGGGAGAGTAATGGGTGATGACGATCTTTTTCAGGTCAGGCTCGTCAAGTCTTGCCAGAGCCCTGTCAAGCTTCAGCGATTCATTCACCGATTCCTGCACATAATCCTTGTTCATCTTTTCTCCCCAATAGGGAAGCATATGGTTATCGAAGCCGCCGCCGAAGCCTTTTACTCCTGCAAATCCTACATTGCCGATTACCGCCGATTCACCATCAAGCACAAATATCCGTTCGGCCAGAAGGGTATGCTTAATAGCATCCTGCTGGTCGGCTTCGTAGTCATGGTTTCCAAGTACCAGCACTACCGGTATGGTACAGGCTTTCAGTTCTCCGCTCAAAACCTCCGCTTCTTTGACGTGTCCCGTATCGGTCAGGTCTCCGCAGATGACTAGCACATCGGCATCTTTCGAGACGGCCCTGAAATATTCGGTCCATTTACCCCGGTCGTTTTCATGTACGTGAATATCTCCTACGGCGGCAATTCTGGTTTTCTTCGTTTCCATCTTAAAAGCGTTTAACAGTAATGATTTTATACCCCCAGTCTGTCAGATCGATATTGTATTCTGAATGATTGATCAGCGGTCCGCGGCAAACAGGTTCCATAGGAACAGGAAGTTCATATTGTTCTGAGGCGCGTTGCAGCAACTCATCAAACAGCCATTTCGGGACGGCATCGCGCTGCGAAGGATATACGAACTGAAAAGTAAGAAACTGAGCCAGCAGCAGATGCCAGTGCTGTTCCAGCCTCATCAGAACTCTTTTCCAGTCAAGGTCTTTTCCACGTTTGAGTATGATATGATTAACATCGGCTCCGCTGAAGTTGTCTTTATTCTGCACATAGATCTTGCACCAGAAAAGCTCTTCAGCCGATAGAAGCTTCACTTCAACTCCGAACAGCTCTCCGGCACTGGCATGGTCGTACCAGCTGTCATCAACCGGACATAAGTTATTGGGAGTATTGAAGATGATATCGATGTAATGTTCGTCCTTAAAGGCCTTGGCGATCCATCGTGCGTCGGTGAGCTCTGTACGGTAGCCGTGATGAGCCAATAGTTTCAGGATTTTGGGATATTCTCCTGCCTTGCAGAAAATATCCAGGTCCTTGGTTTCCCTGAAAACGTCTGCATGCTTCCTTAAAGCAAAAGCGCCCCCTATGAGAAACTGGATCCCGTTTTCATTGAGCATTTGCAATGCTTCGGTATAAAAATCGTGCGCCGCCTGTCTGAACTCATCCTGTACCATAAATAAAGAACCGTAAATCAGTCTGAAAGGTTAAGTAAATACCCTGATTCGTTTAAATACAGATAAAATTTTTCTTTATCAGATCAAAAATATCTTTCCTAAATCCTGTTTATGCCTGCATTTTGAAATGCCTCGGAATGGTTTATATTTACATACTTTTAAAATAGTGTTTTCGTTGAATTGACGATGTTTTTAAGAAAGTTCAGGTACTTTTTCGATTATATCCCATTCCGCATCAACTTCCTGCTGTTTGCGGTATTTGGTGCCATTGCCTTTTTCTGGCTTCGGGAAAATTATGTGAGCACTGAATCATCCTTCGGCAGGCTCATAAGTCTGACCGGACTGATGATTATCAATCTGGCCGCGATCCTCATTACCATTTCTTTCGCGACGACACTTTTGTCCTGGCTTCATTTTTTTATCGTTTACAGACATCAGCAAATTCAGGTTTTCCTGGGAAAAGATATTAAGGAAACGGCAGGCTGGGTTCCTGTAGAAGTACAGGTAGACGGCGCGCTCAGACCTTTTCTGGGATATATCAAAGCTTCGGTGATTTTTAATGACTTCACCAGCACCAGCCATGTGGTACTGGACAGTTCCAGGAATTCTCCGGGGCAATTCATCCGAAAAGGATTAAAAGGAATTACGAAGATCTGGCTGCCCGACAGAAAAGAATACCAGGTGAAGGAGAGCCGGCTTTATTTCAACGATTATTTCAGGATGTTTTCTTTTGCCTGTTCTCAGCCTTTTAAAAAGAGCATGTATACCACGCCGCCTCCGGTAAAAATTGACGAGATGGAAGTGGTGCCCAATTCATCCGAAGATCTTACCACCAGAATCCCGACGATGAGGAGGGTGGAGGGTGATTTTTTCAATTATAAGAATTTTGAGCCCACCGACGATCCGAGAAGGATTGTCTGGAAGTTGTATGCGCGGAATAAGGAACTGGTCATCAAGGTTCCTGAAGTCTTTAATCCCTTTGCTTCCCATCTTTACCTGATTCCCAGCTTTTACAAGGAATGGAAAGGCAGCACAAAGCTGGAGACTGAACTGCTGAATGGCTACAAAGATAAGTTGCGGTTCCTGACCGATAGCCTGCTGAAGCAGGGCGCAGCCATCAAAGTGGTCAGCGACCAGGAGGTGTCCTCTACCTTTGAAGTCAATGAGGAAGAAAAAATTCTCTACAGGATCAGCACAGCGGCATGGCAGAATCAGGTGAGCCTGCTGGAGCTGGTGAAGCCGAATACGCATCCTTTTATCTGTATTTCCTCGCTGACGCCGGCAGAAATGCTCGAATCGCTTCCCTTGCTGAAGTCTGGCTCGGTCATATTCTATGTGCGTTTGTCCGACACGTATCGCTGGGCATGGCTTAGAAAGGGCCTGCTGAGTTTTGGGAATATATTTGTTCGTCTGAAAGATACCAGTAACCTGTCACTCACACTCTGGTGGCTCAGTCCTCTTGGAATGAAGATCAGGCGCAATGAAAAAAAGATCAATACCATACTGGAAAACCAGTCGGTGGCGGTAGTAAGATTATAATGTATATGAAAAATTATCAGATCTGAGATGAAAAGCGAAGACAGATTTTCGATCATGAGAATAATAGTGAGCCTGATATTCCTGGTATTGCCTACCATCGGGATCACCTGGCTGATGTCGGCTCAGACCAATGCATACCTGGGTTACCTGAGCGTTAATCCCTGGTGGCAGACACTTTTCTTTTCTGCCGGGATGGTGGCCGCCTTCGTTTTGTATTCCTTCAGAGCACGCTTCGCAGTTACCGCAGGCCTGCTTGCCTTCCTGCTGTATGCGGGGTACAAAGCCATTGAGAAATATTATGTGGGAGAATTCGACAGCTATTTTCTTTCGGTTCAGTATGCGCTGTATGCATTTGTTTTTATTCTCTCCTGGCTGATGGGGTACGGGCTCGCCCGGCTCCGCTATTTCCCCATAGGGCTTGCAGTTTTTTATCTGCTCTTTACCATTGTTCTTCATACCAGTTCCACTCTGATCCTGGATATGAAACAATACCTGCTTGATTTCCTTCCGGTGGTAGTGTATACCTTTTACATTATTTACATCCGTGAGGTCATACAAAGTATGCAGGCATTCAGGTGGCCGAATCTCTTTAAACTGCTTGGGCGCACCGCTCTGTTCCTGCTTTTCCTGGCCGTAGTACTGTTCGCTTCCAATTATATTTTCGGAAATCAGATCGCTGAGCTGGAAGATGCCGTAAATGAAAGCCGCTCCGGTAATTCCAAAAATCAGCCGAACGATAAGGATGATATGATGGACCGAAACAGCAACGGTAAGGATACCACATTTAATCTTAAAAAGTACGCCGAGCTCCGCTCAAGGCTGGGCCGAAATCAGGAGCTTCTTTTCTGTGCCCATCTCGAAAATTACTTTCAGGGTACGGATATACCCAATCCTTTGTATTTCGCTTCTTATTACCTGACCAAGTACAACCCGAAGACCGAAGTGTTCGAGCTGGATCCGCATATGCCCGTCAACGACATGTTTATGCCCAACCCTTCGGTGATACCTTTGTATTTCACCGAATCCGATAGCAATACAATTAAGAACGGAAGAGGAGATGAGCTGCGGAAAACGGTGGAGGTGGATGTGTATGTGAGATCCCTTTCTCCTTCCGATTTTACTGCTCCCGGCACCGCATTTTCCTGTCAGCCTATTTCGGTAGATGAAGAATTCAGGCAGGAGTTTAAGTCGGCGTACAGAGCCAAGTCTTATATATCGGAATTGAACAGCGCTTATTTTATTTACAATACCGATCAGCCTCAGATCAAAGCCTTTCAGGAAAGAAGATTTGAGGTATTAAGGGAAATTGATAATTACAAAAAAACAGATTCCACCTTCATGGAATATTATACCCGGATTCCTAAAGGTCCGGTTTTCGACAGCATCGCCGGTCTTGCCCATGAGCTTACCGACAAAAAGAAAAAGCCGATTGATAAAATTCTGGCCATCCGTGATTATTTCCTTTCCAAAGACGATCAGGGGCGTCCTCTGTATAAATATACGTTAACGCCAGGCGGCAACGACAGTAAGAATATGCGCGGCGTTCAGACCACCACCAACCTCAGCAGGTTCCTGTTTAAAACGCATAAAGGCTACTGTACCTATTTCGCAGGCGCCTCGCTATACCTTCTGCGTTCCATAGGAATTCCAACCAGGCTTACCGCCGGCTTTATGACGGTTGACAGGGCCGATAAGAACCCAGGCTGGTACTGGTTTTATGGAGATCAGGCCCATGCCTGGATCCAGGTATATTTTCCTGAATATGGATGGATCGATTTTGATACAACCATCGGTGCGGAAGAAAGCCGTGAGTCGCCCAAGCCCGACGGTACGCCTCCTACACCACCATCCAAAGCCTGGCTGGCAGCTGAAGGCACGCTCGTACAGGTTTCCGACAGCATCAGCAAAAAGGTGACCCTGAAAATGGAGTCGCTGAACTTTCACGACAAAGAGTACAAACTGAAAACTCCTGTAGAGATAAAGTTGGATCTGCTGAAGGCCAAAATATTGCAGGATAAAATATCAGTGGCCTATTCCAATCTTAAAGAAGGCTCGCATGTGCTGGTAGTTTCTTACGACGAAAAGCTGAAAAGGCTTAAGCCGGCTTCTACTGACAATACAGAGAAGGTTCTTCAGATGCTTCCCGAATTGCTGCCGATCGACGAAGTGCATCTTCGTCCTCTTCCTCCTAAAAAGGAAGAAGAACCAAAGCTCACAACCCAGGAAGAGCAAGATCGCTTGCGCTGGAAAATTTACGGAGGCATCAGCCTGTTTTTATTGCTGGCGCTTACCTGGGGGCTTCTGCCTTCCATCACCTACGCTTATCTGAAAAAGAAGGCGGCGAGGGCTTCGACCGTTTCGGAACGGGCTTACTATATTAATCGTCTGTCAGAATTCCTGTTCAATCAGCTGGGCAGAACCCGCGGAGAACTTACTCCCCTTGAATTTGCTTCAAGAGTGATCGATCCTGAATTTAATATCGGAATGACAGGATTTGTAAGCGCGTATCATAAGATCAAATACGCCAAGGAACAGCCCACAGAAGCCGACCTCCGCGCCATTGATGTCTACTATCCGGTATTTATGAAAACGGTAAGAAGCCGCTATAAAGGATTAAGCTGGCTGGGGCATTTTGTACAGAGTCAGAGAACCATCAGATTTTTACTATAAGAATTAAAAAAGAATACTATGAGCACAGAAACAACTACTCAGGGATCAGCCGTCGACAAAGTACGTTTGCTGATTCAGAATATTGAAAAAGTCATCAGGGGCAAGCATACGCATATTCAGTATATTGTTACCGCTCTGCTGGCGAAGGGACATATTCTGCTGGAAGATAATCCCGGAGCCGGAAAGACCGTACTTGCCAAAGCCCTGGCGCTTTCGATTACAGGCGGCCTGCACGAAAAAACCTCCCGCGAAGGACATATCGGCTTTAAACGCGTTCAGTTTACACCTGACCTTCTGCCGATGGATTTGCTCGGAACCAATATTTTTGATGAGGCAGGAAAGGATTTCGTTTTCCGCAAGGGACCTTTATTCACCAATATTCTTCTGGCCGATGAGATCAACCGGGCTTCGCCCAAGGTGCAGAGTGCGCTGCTGGAGGCTATGGCGGAACACCAGATAACGAGTGGTGACGCTACCCTGCAGCTGGAGCGCATGTTCTTTACTATCGCTACCCAGAACCCTATAGAAATGGAGGGGACTTATCCCTTGC
>JBJMLY010000594.1:0-5249 GCA_045805025.1 Cytophagaceae bacterium
ATTCTGGCAGAAGCTTTCGGGGACTTTCCCTGTTTCCGGACAAACATACCGGAAGTCAAGTCCTTTGGGCATGGTGAACCAGTTGTTGGAAGAATTGTAATCCAGGGAATTGAAGAGTTGAAAAAGGAGAGGGGTGGCTATATCGGCACCAGTGAGTTCAGGCACACCTTCGCCCGAAAAATTTCCTATCCATACACCGATGGTATATTTTTTATTATAGCCAATGCTCCAGGCATCTCTGCGTCCATACGATGTGCCGGTTTTCCAGGCAACTTTGGGTACATGGTAGCTGCTTTCGTAGTGGTTGGGAAGATCCGGTCTGGTAATCTGTGTCAGAATATCGGTGACCATGAAAGCTGCAGCGGGTGATACGACTCTAACAGTATCTGACGCTTCATCTTCTTTCAGATACCTGAAACGTATCATTTTACCCTGATTGCTGAAACAGGAAAACAGACCTGTAAGCTCTTCCAGTCTGACGCCGCATCCTCCGAGTATGACCGATAAGCCCAGGTAGGGTTCGTCTTTTTCTATTTGTCTGAATCCTGCTTTTTTGAGTCTTGCTGTAAAGGAAGGAACGCCAATCTGTTCAAGCACCTTAACAGCCGGAATATTCAGGGAATAAGCCAGAGCTTGTGATACGCTGATCTTTCCGATAAATTTTTTATCAAAATTTTCCGGCATGTATCCTCCGAAATTGGTGGGCACATCGTTGACAATGCTTTTAGGAGTGATAAGTCCTTCATCAAAACCCGCTGCATAAATCAGAGGCTTTAAGGTGCTGCCCGGAGAACGTACGGCCATTACCCCATCAACTTGTCCGCCGTGCTCAATATCTTTGAAGTCAGGCGAACCCAGATAAGCTTCTATGGATTTAGTCTCATTGTTCAGCACAATGATGGCAGCATTGTGTATGTTGTATTTCTTCAGGCGCTGAATGTAGTTATAGGTTATTTTTTCAGTTTTCTGAAATGTGCTTTTATTTAAAACCGTATGGATGATCTCCTTGTCAGGATACATTTTTTTCATCCGGTAGCAAAAGTGAGGAGCCATGGATGGTGAAGGAAGTCTTTTTACATCAAGCGGTTCCATTAAGGCGCTGCTGATTTCGTTGTCAGAAAAAACCTTGTCCTGTCTGAAATAATTCAGCCAGCGGTTCCTTTCCGTTATTATGTAGTCATTATTTTTTCCAAGCCCGAGAGAGGTAGGTCTGTTCGGAATAATTGCCAGCGTCACCACCTGGGCAAGACTTAACTGGGCAGGGAGCCGGTCGAAGTATAGGAGAGAAGCAGATTTCACTCCCTCGATATTGCTTCCGTAAGGAACCAGATTCAGGTACATCTGCAGGATTTCATCCTTGCTGAAATATAATTCCAGCTGAAAGGCACGGAATGTTTCCACGATCTTATTGCCAAAATTTCTTTTTTTTGGTTCCAGCAGTCTGGCTACCTGCATGGTAATGGTGGAGGCCCCTGAAGTTTTTTTCTGCTTGATTACATTATTAAAGAGTGCTCTGAGAACGGCCAGAGGATTAATTCCCGGGTGATAATAAAAATACTGATCTTCCTTTCTGATGATGGTTTCTTTAAGCTCAGGAATTATTTCGTCAAGCTCAGTCTTCATTCTCCACTTATCGTCGGAGCTCAGGTAGGCATGTAAAACCGATCCATCTTCTGCCAGGACGATCTGAGAATACCTGATCTGAGTATCCAGCGGGAAGATGAGATTTAATATGAAAAAGGACACGAACAGGAAAAGTAAAATACCTGCTACTGCGGATGTCTTTTTATATTTTCTGATGAATTGCATAGATGGCAGAAATGAGTGTTCCTCATCCGGCAAAATGGTTTTTAAATTAATAGGCCTGCATGATTTTATTCACGCAGGCCTATAGATTACTGTATGTTATTATTTTTTCCTTTTTCGCTCACATTGATCATACCGCCCCCGTTATAGCTGTGGTATTCTCCATTGTACATGGCGTCGGCACTGACGGGTCCCATTCTGAAGCTGCCTTTCGAAACAGCGCGGACCATATAATAGAAATATCTTATGGAACCGTTCGCTGTGCAGAACAGATTTATCCTGTCGTCGCGTATATCAAAATGCTGAGGCGATGAATTGTTCTTGATCCAGTCCATATCCGCAGTCTCACTCAGTCGTGGATTTTCGATTTCAAAGCCTGCCGGAAGCAGGTCCGTGATCACTACATTTTCCACGGTAGAATTATCCAGTGTAGACAGGGCCAGTCTTACTACTACCAGGTCATTCTGTTTAAAGTTTGCACCTGATATCTCCCGTCCGTTTTTATCAAAAAAGGTTTTTCTTACTTTGAGGTAACTATCTTCCTCTTTGTATTTTCCATCTGCGCTCAAACCTTCCATTTCCCAATAATAATAAAGGCTGCCAGTTCCTTTGGTGACGATCTGAATGTCTTTCCCTGCAATATCTTTTGTCAATATCAGATTCCCGTCTTTATAGTCGCCGACTTTCTTGTTACCTGCACGCACTTCCGCCGTGATGTTGCTCTGGTTGGCTTTCATGGCAAGCTTGCCCAAAGCGAGCAGTGCAAATGAATTTTCCTGTGTATTCAGGTATTCTTTGTTTCGCATGGCTTCGGAAAGATGTTTTGCCAGCACACCAATCTGAGGATTATTAGGATCTGTCTCAATCATCATATTTAACGAGATAGCCATATCCCTGATATAGGAATAGAAGCTTCCGTCAAAGGCGTTCACCGATTCTTCGTTGCTGAAGCTGGCTGGAAGAAGAGCTCTGTAGCTCATATTATCTCCCGCCATTTTAAAGCTGGCTGCCAGCAGGTATTTTGAATCCATCGCAAGATTGGTGGCATTTGATTTATAGTAATTCATCATGGCCATGTCCTGTTTGCCCGCGAGTCCGAGGACGTACATGGAGTAGAATATTTCTTTCGGCGCAATCATTTTATTTTTCAGTACTGACTGATCATAATAATAGTACCGGTAGAAATCCTTGGTCTTGATCTTTTGCTGCAGGTAGCCGTATAGTTTTTCAAGCGTCGAAGGATTCACTTCAAAGCCGGCTTTTTTAGCCTCCAGCAGGAAGTGAGCCGCGTACACTGAACCCCACCAGTTGTCTTCATAACCACCTTCCCAGTAGCTAAGTCCGCCGTTATTCACCTGCATGCCCTGAAGTTTTCTCACCGCTTCCTGAACATTGTAATTCGGGTTTTCGCCGGCCTTTACTTTTCTGTTCAGGCTTTTCATAAGTTCAGTGAAATAAAGCTGAGGGAAAGCTTTTGATACCGTTTGTTCCACGCAACCATAAGGATAGCCTACCAGATAATCCAGGTTTTTGGAAAGCTGGATCAGGGGTGATTTGCTGATGGTCAGTTTGGCCTCCACGGAAGATGGTATGTAATTATTGGCAAGGCTTATGTTTCCCTGTGTATTGGCATCGATCTTATCCGAGCCGCTCATTTTAAGCAGAGAGGAAGCCGGACGGATTGTAATATCGTTTTCCTCTATAAAGTGTTCGTTGAATGCAGAGATATCCGTTTTGATCTTTGCAGTGGAGATTACAGCCTGTGCCACTACTTTATACTGGATCATCATCTCTGAATTAGGCTTGATGCTGATGGTCTGATCGCTGCTGCCGATGACGGTGAGCGGACCGCTGAGTACAAGCTTTGAGCTGGCAGAAGCAGTCTTTGTCGTGGTATTGGTTAGTGTTACGGGCACGAGCATGGTATCGCCGGGGCTCAGGAACCGAGGTAGCGAAGTGCTGACTACGATCGGGTCGGCCACTTTCATATTGGCGGTGGCCGAGCCGAAAGCATCATTTTTATAGGCCACAGCCATAATGCGCAGATCGCCTGAGAATTGGGGAATCTCAATTTCATGGCAAACTTCTCCGTTGGAATCAGTACGCTTGATGCCGCTCCAGAAAGAAACAAGCTTCACTCTTTTGTTGGTGAGCGGATTTACACGTTTATCCAGATCATAACCGTCGCCGGCCATGCTGCTTCTCTGCATTTTCAATTCCGGTAAAAGGTTAGGATAAAGATCGTAGGAGTTTACCTCCAATGCTTTTTTTCGGAAAAAATAGGCATATGGATCGGGTGTTTCTGTTCTCTTCAGCTGCAGAATACCTTCATCCACAATGGCGATTGTCATCTCAATATCCGACTCAGGTTTTGACTTAATGCAGATCTTTTGCTTGGTTCTGGATCTTGATTGTTTCACAGCAGTGATTTCCATGGGCAGTCTATTCTCCTTTTTCTCAGCGATCAGCGGGAGGAAACCATGAGCGACAGTAAGAGGCATGGAGCCGTCATCCACAGGTTTGATCAGCGTGGCAGTAATGTAGGCATTTGGCAGGTATTCATCTTTTATCTGTATGCTTGCCGTAGCAGATTTTTTGTCGGTCTCCACATAGAAATATTCGTAGACTTTGTCTCTCTCGATGGTAACCAGGATTTTTCCGGGAAATGGAGTTTTAAAAAGAATGTTTGCCTTTTCACCTACTTCATACGAAGGCTTTTCAAGCTCAATGGTTACATTGCCTTCCTTGCTCACCTCGAAAGATGAATTCTGAGTATAGCCCCATCCATAAGCATAGAAATACTGACTTACGTAAGCCTCAGTTCCCGGCTTCTTGACCCGCACCTCATATTCGCCTGATTGCATGGGTCTGAATGAATAAAAATAATTTTTGCCTGAAATTGTAATTACTTTGTCATCAATCAGTATTTCCTGCTTGTGGGAGACATATCTGCCGGATCCATAGTCATTTCTCTCGTACATGGTCTGCCAGTTATGGCGGATGATCTGGATTTGGCCTGTTGCAGATGGATAAAATTTTCCATCTTTATTAAGAGCTACTACAGGAATTTGCAGGTCCTGGTTTGTTCCCACATAATATTCGATATCCTTGACTCCGTAGAATACATCCTGGGTAATAACATCCAGTGATTTGACTCTGTGCACGGGTCTTCCGGATTCGTCAAATACCGTGGTATAGATATTTCCTTCCAGTATTCCTGAATTAGCGTATTCTGGTTTGAAGGAGAAGGTCTCGGTAATTTTTCCTTCTGCATTGGTAGTTCCTTCGCGCTCGTCGTTCTCAAAATTCAGCGACTTATTCCCATTGATCTCGAAATTATACTCTGAAAAATCAGATGAATAGAAAGACCGGCGGCTGAGCTGAAATTGCATCTCATAATTTCTGTTGGAGGCTGGAGGGCCGAATAGATTGAGTGCAGTAGC
>JBJMLY010000595.1:0-2590 GCA_045805025.1 Cytophagaceae bacterium
CGGGTGAGAGACCGATGTTCGCATCGTGCAATTCTGTATTTACATTATTGCCCAGGTTTTCAGGAGCCATCCATTTACCGTTACCATCTTTGTAAGAAATGTAGATGTCTTCATAATATTTATTGTCACCAGGGTCTGTTTCTCCGCCTGTGGTATTGGGTCTTCTGGAAGTGAAGATCAGCACGTGCTCATCGGCGGATACGACAGGCACATATTCCGGATATTGTGTATTGATATTCGGTCCCATGTTTTCGATGACAAAGTCAAGCGAGTCAGCTACCAGCTCTTTGCCTACTTTACACATTTCAATATCTCTGTCCACATCGTCTGGCTCTTTCTGTTCTTTGTCTTTATGATGATGGTTATCCAGAGGACGAACTTTTGAGCTGTCCTTGTATGCCTGAAAATGGGCGATGGCAGGATCGAACTGATGGTTCAGATGGTAAGCATGTCCCAGATAAAGATCAATCTCAGGGTCTTTATATTTCAATTGTTTGGCTTTCTCCAGATAAGGCAGGCATCTCGCCTTATTGTGTGAATTGTAATAGCATAGGCCGGCTCTATAGTTATAGAAGGCATTATTGGGGATCATGCTATCCAGCTTCAGATAGAGGGGAAGAGCCTGCACATATTCTTCGGCCCTGAAAAGCTCTTTCGCCTGGTGCTCGATTTTTTTATGATGGTCATGTGGCTGCTGTGCCAAAGCAGGTTTAACGAGCATGCATGTCAGCAATAACATGCTTAGCCTCAGGCAATAGGTAAGTCTCATAGGTTGTTAGGTTAAGGTGCTTATCTCAGGATTTAAAAAAATAAATTCCGGGATTATTCAATATCAAATATTGAATTTAAAAAAACAAAGAGAAATGTGGATATCTTTCAAAATTGTGATGGTATTTAAATACTTTAAATTCCATCACAATTTTTTTGTTAAAATTTAAAAATAATAATTGTAATATCCTCTGACCCCATTCGCCGTAATTCCTTCCATAACAACCCTGCCTCTCACTTTTTCCATAATATCAACCAATTCAGCCGGTGTGTTGATGGCTACGTTATTTACTTTGGTGATGATAAAGCCATCGCTGATTCCTAGCCTTCGCATAAGTCCATTTTTGATATTTAAGACCCTTACGCCCCCGCTTACTCCCAGTTTGTCTTTTTCCACTTTTGAAATAGCTTCCAGATCGGCCCCCAGGCTTTGGGAAGTGAAGGTTTCGTGCCTTAGTATTTCTGTCGTTCCTTCTCTGTTGGTCAGTACAACATAGGCCTCTTTAACCTTGTTTTCCGATTTATAAGTCACCTTTATTTTATCTCCTGGATTGTAATAACCCAGGAGTTCATCAAAACTGCTTTTGCTGTCAATTTCCTGGTCATTCAGTTTCAAAATAATATCCCCTTTTTTCAGTCCGACTTTATCGGCTCCTCCGTCTTTCTGGATATAGGTAATCAGCACTCCGGAAAGATCGTTCAGCTTCAGCTGCTGGGCGGTAGCAGTTGTGATCTCCGCCACATCGGCTCCGAAAAATCCTTTCTGTACTTCCCCATATTTAATCAGGTCTTTGACCACCTTACTCACGATATCGACCGGTACGGCAAAGCCATATCCGGCGTAGGAGCCGGTGCGGGAAAGAATAGCGGTATTGATCCCCACCAGTTCTCCTTTAGTATTTACAAGCGCTCCTCCGCTGTTGCCCGGATTAATGGCTGCATCGGTCTGTATAAATGATTCAAGCGGAAACTGGCTGTTCACCACATTGATGTTTCTTGCCTTGGCGCTTACGATTCCCGCGGTGACCGTGGATGTCAGGTTAAAGGGATTTCCGACGGCCAGTACCCATTCTCCGATTTTCAGATCTTTGGAGCTACCCAGCTTTACAGCGGGCAGATCCTTGCCTTCTATTTTCAATAAAGCCAGATCGGTGGATGGATCCGTGCCGATTATTTTCGCCTGGTAGGACCTCTTTTCGTGGATGACCTCAATTTTGTCGGATTTCTCAATGACGTGGTTGTTGGTAATGATATATCCGTCGTTGGTATAGATTACTCCGGATCCCGAGCTGCTTGCCTGGTTTCCCTGATTATTGAAATACCAGTCAAAGATGTTGTATTGGGTATTGTTTGTAACCGTTGTGATATAGACGACACTGGGCCGGCTGAGGTTTGAGGCAAAAACAAAATCTTCGGCATTAGACTGTTTTGAATTTGCCAGTCCAACAGATGTCTGGCCCGCATTATTGATATAAATGGTTTCGGTGCGGGGAGAAAAATAACTGAAAAGAAACGCTCCGGCCAGGCCGGCGGCAAAACTTATAAGAATGATTCGGAAAGTCGTTTTCATAATGGCTCTGATTTAAATTTTTCCCGGCAAAATTTATGCATTAAATTATTATCTGACAATTTTTCCTTCTGCAAACGGACTATAAAAGCTCTTTATTATTTAGTAACTTTGGTATTGACCATGGGAATCAGATCTTTTTTGAGCAAGCCTGTTGCCTCTTATGTGCTGAAGAAGCAGAAGAAATGGGCTACTGACCCGGTTCATACGCAGAAAAAAGTGCTGAAGCGTCTGATCAAAGGGGGTAAAAAAACA
>JBJMLY010000596.1:0-5650 GCA_045805025.1 Cytophagaceae bacterium
ACGGCTTCGGGCTCGGACTTCTTTTAAAGACAAGACAGATACGTAAAATGATCTCCTCTTATGTGGGAGAAAATGCCGAGTTTGAGAAGCAGCTGCTGGCCGGCGAGCTGGAAGTAGATCTCATCCCCCAGGGTACGCTGGCAGAGCGTATACGTGCAGGCGGAGCAGGCATACCCGCCTTCTTTACTCCCGCAGGCTATGGGACTGAAATTGCCGAAGGAAAAGAAGTACGGGAGTTTGAAGGAAAGATGTACCTGATGGAAAAATGGCTGCGCTCCGATTTCTCCGTGGTTAAAGCCTGGAAAGGCGATACAGCCGGAAATTTAATTTACAAAGGGACAGCACGCAACTTTAATCCTATGATGGCAGCGGCCGGCAAGATCACCATCGCCGAAGTGGAAGAACTGGTACCCGCCGGAGAGCTCGACCCCAACCAGATTCATACACCCGGCATCTATGTAACAAGAATTTTTCAGGGCAAGGGTTATGAGAAAAGAATTGAGAACAGGACTGTGACGAAATAAGACGCTGTTCGTATCAGTTTTATTTATACTTTACAACTTCTCCTTCAAAGAATGTTAAACAAATTTCTGCTTTTAATTATCCTGATAATCCCGTCGCCATCGGAGATTATATGGTCTGATGGATTTGAATATTACGACTGGACGCTTAAGTGGAATATACAGGCTTCAAAACAGTTTGGCATGAGCAACAATATGCATACCATGTATAATCCTGCGGATACAAAATTTCTTCGGGTAGATTATCCTAAAAATTCTTATAGTCCGAATGGTGTCAAAATTGATAAAGCCCCTCTGGGAGGCATTCAGTTCCTTTCCAGTATCGGACGACATGATTCTTTACATTTGAGGTATTACCTGCGATTCGCTAAAAATTTCGACTTCGTAAAGGGCAGTAAGCTTCCTGGCTTATCCGGAGGCTCAGCCAACAGCGGAGGCAAGACACCTACCGGCACCGATGGCTTTTCCGCCAGGCTTATGTGGCGCAATGCAGGTGCAGGAGAAGTCTATGGATACCTTCCATCCAGCGAAGAATGGGGAACATCCATCGGAAGAGGAAATTTCATTTTTCCCAAAGACAAGTGGGTAATGGTGGAAGAACAACTCGTACTGAACGACCCTGATCAGTTCAATGGAAAAGTCAGATTGTGGGTAGACGAAAAATTAGTGATTGACGAAGGAGGTTTTCAGTTCCGTACCATTCCCGACCTCAAGATCGACGCCATATTTTTCTCCACTTTTTTCGGAGGGAATGACAATACCTGGGCAACGCCGAATGATACGTATATTGACTTCGATAACTTCGCGGTGAGCGAAACGTATATCGGGAAAATCAACCAATAGCAATAAGCTACTCAGCTTGATTCTTAATAGCATCCATCCTCATCTTCCGTGCTTTTGCAGAAGCGGATATAGAAATAATCATTGATCATGTATTCTCCAATGCCATCAAAGGTATAGAAGTTCAGTTTTACCTCATTTTCCGGATCAGGGTTGCCGCAGTAAAAAGACATTTCGTCTCCGACTGCCTGAGCACAGGCAGAAATATTGAATTCCATGCTTAGCTTCTCTTTCAGAAAGGATACATTCTTTTTCGATTTTTCAATCATGATTAAAATGCCAATTACCTGCTTTTTCTTATCAAAGCGGACCTCGATTGACTTTACCGGAATCCCATGAACTGTATAATATTTCTTTTCTGTTTTCTTTACGGTATAGGCATTTTTAACGATCTCCTCCTCAATTTCCCATTTCTGCTGAATATAATATTCTCTTTCAAGGACAGAATAATGTTTTTCCACGGGATCTTTATCCAGCAAATGCTTCACGGCCTCGTATGACTTACCGATCTGAAGCTCATAAACGCCTGTTAAGCTCAGACCCGATTTACCGGCTTTGACAACCGTATCGGAAGCAATAGTTTGAGAAGAGCTGTCAGGGTCTATGGCAGAAAAGGAAGAGGATGCAACAAAGGTGAATGTCAGGGTGAGATAAAAAGTGAAGATTTTTTTCATAAATAAAAAAATAGCGGTTAGTCAAAAGTACTTATAAGATAAGGCTTTTGTGAGCAGGATCAAAGCTCCTGATTTTACCGCGAGGATTTCATCTGTGGCATCTTCGGAAATCTATCTTCACACGAGTCCTACAATTCGTTTCTGTCATTCTCAACAATTAACAAAAAATAGCTATTTTTAATTATCTCATTAAACAATAGCAAAAGCATGCTCGACAAATTCGGAATCGCCAAACGTATCGCTAAGGAAGTCAAGGACGGTTTTTATGTAAACCTTGGAATCGGTATCCCTACCCTGGTAGCGAATTATATTCAGGAAGACATCAATGTTGTGCTGCAGTCGGAAAACGGATTGCTTGGCATCGGTCCTTTCCCGCACGAAAACGAAGTCGATCCTGACCTGATCAACGCAGGTAAGCAAACGATCACCATGCTGAAGGGGTCGGCAATTTTCAATTCGGCGGAAAGCTTCGGCATGATCCGCAGCGGAAAAATTCAGCTGACTATTCTTGGCGCCATGGAAGTTTCCGAGAATGGTGATATCGCCAACTGGAAAATCCCGGGTAAAATGGTGAAAGGAATGGGTGGTGCAATGGACCTGGTCGCCTCTGCAGAAAATATTATCGTGGCCATGCAGCATAAAAGCAAGGAAGGCCAATCCAAACTTCTGAAAAAATGCACCCTGCCTATCACGGGTATTCATTGCGTCAAAAAAATCGTTACTGACCTGGCTGTGCTGGATGTTCTGCCCGAAGGCGGCTTCCGCCTGCTGGAGCGTGCCCCGGGCGTCAGTGTAGAAGAAATTAAGAACTCCACCGAAGGTAAGCTGATTATAGAAGGGGAAATTCCTGAAATGGTTTTATAGATTCATTAATCTTTGTTCATCCCTAAGGATAGCCCCCCTTCGACTCCGCTCAGGGTGACAAATGACCGCCGACTAATTTTATATATACTGGTAGATGGTCGCTGAAACCGCCGAGGTACTTGCTTCCCTGATAAGTACGGAAAGGCACATTGGCTTTCACGTTTTTATAATGCATCCAGTCCAGATCCAGAATCCCTTTTGAATAGTCTTTATACCTCAAAGAACTGCTTTCCAGCAATCCGCCTGAGATCATGATCTGGTCGAACATATCCCATGACTTCTGAAACTTCACAGTCCCCTTCCCCTCCTTTTCCAGCGTAATAAATGAATTGTAGATCTGCCCTTTTTTAAGAGGAAGCTGATCGGTGCAGCCCAGGTATCGGGAAAGACTCAGATCTCCGGGTTCGTCGTTAAAATCCCCCATGATGATGATCTTTGCTTTGGGAGAAGATGTCTGCAGCGAATCGACGATCTTCCTGGCCAGCCGGGCCAGGATAATCCTTTTGGGTGCCGTCTCTTTTTGTCCGCCTCTTCTGGAAGTCCAGTGGTTCACAAGAATATGAACGGTATCCGCGCTGATCTTTCCTGAAACCAGCAGTAGATCCCTGGTATTCCATTTAACATCTTTGAGGCTTTTGACGGAATAAGGACGGCTGGCAAAAGGCTTAAAGACGGAGCTTTTATAGGCCAGGGCCACATCGACACCTCGCCGGTCGGAAGAGTTGTACTGAATGACTTTATAAGCTCCGGCCGCCAGCCCTTCTCTGCTGAATACATCCTGCAGGACTTGCTTGTTTTCTGCTTCACAAATTCCGATGATGTCGGGACCGCTTCCTCCTCCGAGTTCTTCGATCACCCGGGCAAGATTCCTGACTTTGGTCTGGTATCGTTTGGAGCTCCAGCGGTACTTTCCCTGGGGCAGAAATTCTTCATCCATTTTCAGAGGGTCATTAATCGTATCGAACAGGTTCTCTACGTTGTAAAAAGCAAGAGTATATTCGGTCTTTTCCTTCAGTGAAGCGGAAAAAAACAGGGCCAGAACTCCTGAAAACAGGATATTGACGATTAAAAATCTCAAAAGGGAGCGAAGAGAGAGAATAAAATTTTAAATTTGCGAAATATAATGAATTATGAAAAAATCTGAAATTAAATTCACCATAGACCTGGATCAGAACAATATTCCTGAACAGATCTTCTGGGAAGCGACCGACAACCCGAATGGAAAAAAGGAAGAAACGAAGGCAATTGCCCTGGCGCTGTGGGATCATGAGCAGCATGCAAGCCTGCGCATAGACCTTTGGGCCAAAGATATGCCAGTAGAAGACATGAAGCTTTTCTACCTGGAAACCATCGGAGGTATGGCCGACAGCATTTCGAAATCCACCGGAGATGAAGTCATGGCAGGAAGCATGAGAGACCTTGTCAAAAAGCTGCTTAAGCATCTGGATGACGAACAAAAAGGAACCAAGTCATAAAAAGAGAAAGAGCCCGTAATCAATCGGGCTCTTTCACATCAACCTTATTCAATCTAATTAACACTGCACTACTCTTTGATCTTTATTTTAAGATCTTTGCTTTTGACCTTGGTCTCATGATCGTTTGATTTAACCTTGGTTCCGTCGGAAAACTTATCCTTCGTCTCCTTGTCAGTAACCTTGAGCTTTTCGTCCTTATCCTTAGCCTTCAGTTCATCTTCTGTCACTTTCAGCTTGGCATCTTTATCTTTGAACTTACTCTCATCATCCGTGATCTTATACTTCACTCCTTTTTCAGGTTTAATCTTGATCTCGTCTTCAGAAATTTTAGCCTTGGAATCTTCGTTGATGAAGAAATTTTCCTGAGCCGGACTTGCATTCGTTTCGTCAGGCTTTGAAGCCTTTGCCGACGCATCGGTATCGTAGAAATCATCACTATCGGGTGCCGGTCTCAGCGTTTGTCCGGATGAAAAGTGATATTCATCGGCATTATCCGTTCCGGAAGAATTTACCGGTTTTTTAGCGGTTACCGGCTTCTTGGTATTCGCCGATGCGCCTACCGGTTTTTTCTTCGTCGCTGCTTTTGCTGACGGCTTCACGGTTTTACTTTTCGTTCCTGCGTTCAGTTGCTTCGCTCCGGCAGAGGAAGACTTCGCTACCTTGTTCACAGAGCCTGATTTTTTGGCCGCTGCTTTGGCGCTGCCCGTCACCGCTTTTTTACTGTCAGTCTTTTTAACCCCCGTTTTGCTGCTGGAGATACCGTAAGCATCTCCGTTCTGCATTTCACCCGGGTAGGTTTTTCTTTCCGGACTTCCCATATTCTGAGCCTCATCACCCAGAGGAGTTGCGTCATCCTTCGGGATGTTATGAAAATCAGGCTCTGCATGGGAAGTCTCAGGCTGAATATTGTTCGGATTGCTGTTAGCGTCGCTATATTCATTCTTGCGTTGCTCCCTGTTGCTTGCAGAAAGATCTTCCGAAGCTACGGTTGCCTTTCCTTTGATCTTCAGCTCGTGTCTGTTTTCCTTTACTTTGAGCTGATCGTCGTCGGATTTGAATTTAAATTTTTCCATACCCAGCCAGGTGTTGCCGCTTTTGGCTGTATAGGCAGCAAACTGTTGCGACGTAAGGACGCTTTTGAGCTCCTGATCCCTGGCAAAAGATACTTTATCTACGTATTCGTTAAAGCCGGTCACATCGTCTCCGCATTCCTTTTTAGCACGCTGAATTTCCTCGGCGCGGTTCAGGTTAATAATCTGCACCTGGGCGATCTGAT
>JBJMLY010000597.1:0-8342 GCA_045805025.1 Cytophagaceae bacterium
CGTAAGCGGCTGTTTCGGAGAAAATAGGATTTCTCAATCCGAATCTTTCTACAATAGCCTTCGGTCTCATATCGAAAATACCTAATACTTTATCCGCGATCTGACCGTCAGTTAATTTCACCTTGGCTGTACCATAGGTATTAACAGTCAGGGATACGGGTTTTGCAACCCCGATTGCATAGGCAACCTGCACCAGCACTTCATCGGCTACGCCGGCTGCCGCCAGATTCTTGGCAATGTGTCTTGCAGCATAGGCAGCGCTTCTGTCTACTTTGGATGGGTCTTTTCCTGAAAAAGCTCCTCCTCCATGTGCACCTTTCCCTCCGTATGTATCTACGATAATCTTTCTTCCGGTCAGACCAGAGTCGCCGTGAGGACCGCCGATCACAAATTTACCGGTAGGATTTACGTGGAATATGGTTTTGCTGTCAATCAGTCTTTTTGGAATTACAGCAGGTATTACTTTTGACAATACATCATCCTTGATTTTTTTAAGCATGAGTTTTTCATTGCCGAAATCATCATGCTGGGTAGATACGACAACTGTATGAACTCTCTTAGCCTTACCTTTTTCGTCGTATTCAATGGTTACCTGAGATTTGGTATCAGGACGCAGGTAGGTCATTTCTTTCCCTTTTTTTCTGATCTCGGCCATCTTCTTCACAATTCTGTGAGAAAAAGCAAGTGCCATTGGCATATACTCCGGAGTTTCCTTGCTGGCATATCCAAACATCATTCCCTGATCACCTGCACCCTGGTCTTTGTCCAGCCCTTCTCCTTCGTTCACACCCTGAGCGATGTCGGGTGATTGCTGGTGAAGCGCTGTAAGAATTCCGCATGAGTGCGCTTCGAACATATATTCAGCTTTGGTATAACCGATTCTTTCAATTGTTTTTCTCACCACATCCTGAATATCGATGGTTGCTTTGGTAGTGACTTCACCGGCAACTACTACAAGGCCGGTGGTGACAAGAGTTTCGCAGGCAACTCTTGAATGAGGGTCCTGAGTAAGCATAGCGTCAAGGACTGCGTCTGAAATCTGATCAGCAACTTTATCGGGATGTCCTTCCGAAACTGATTCTGATGTAAATAAATAAGGCATAATTGATAGGAGTATTTTAGTACTCTTCAAAGTTATGTTTAAAATCAATTAAAAAGAAATTTCAGGGAAAAATTACGGGCTAGGCCTGAATCAGGAATATGCTCGGTTTCTTATGCAGATCCGGTGGGTTCTCTTTCCAATCTCTTACCGTCCTTGTTTTAATAAACTGCTCCGGCGAAGTAAGGCTTGACGCTATACAGAGACGTGTCTGAGGAGAACAAGATTCCATAATATCCTGCAGCATCTGATTATTTCTGTAAGGGGTTTCCATAAAAATCTGGGTTTTCCGATTTTTGCGGCTGCCAGCTTCCAGGTCGCGGATTGCTTTTGCTCTTTCTTCCTTCTGTATGGGCAGATAGCCATGAAATTCAAAAGACTGGCCGTTAAAACCGGAGGCGATCAGGGCCAGCAAAATGGAGGAAGGCCCTACAAGAGGATAAACTTCCATACCTGTCTTGTGTGCATACTCCACGGGCACTGCCCCCGGATCGGCTATACCCGGACAGCCGGCTTCAGAGATCACACCAATATTTTTGCCGGCAGGAACTTGCGCGAAGCAGGCTTTGACCGCTTCAGCGTTCGTGTCTTTATTCACTTCAAAAAAGAAAAGGCTTTCGATAGGTCTGCTGATCTTCATCTCACTCAGAAACCTTCTGGCGGTGCGGATCTCTTCGGCGAAATAATAATCGGTTTCTTCAATGCATGCCTTTATCTGAGGTGCCAATACATCAGCTGAAGTGCCCGATGCAAGCACATTAGGAATAAGATATAGCCTGCCTTTGTTTTCTGTTTTCATTAAATTGCGATGAATGAATTGCTAAAGTATAGTATTATCCTCACAATCAACAGGAGTAACATGGAAGACTTTAACGGATTAGGGAAAACATTGATAATTATCGGCGGGATTATAATCTTAGCCGGTCTTGTAATACTCATCTTTGGAAAGATCCCTTTCGTGGGAAGACTGCCCGGCGACTTTGCCCTTAAAGGCAAAAGCTGGTCTTTTTATTTCCCTTTGGCAAGCAGCATTCTGATCAGCGTTATTCTTTCATTGATCCTCTATTTTATCCGCAGGATCAAGTAATACAAAGAAATGCCGCATGCGATAAATTACCTGCGGCATTTCTTTCTCATCCGAAAATCGGATTTTCGGTACTTTTCTTATTGTCCGTCGTCATCATCACCATCCGGAGCGTTATCGGGTTTACCCTGATGATTTTTGTCCTTTCCTTTACCCTGCATCCTCTGCTGCTTGTGTTGTTCCATAAGTTGCTGATGCTTGGTATACTGGTCAGGTGTAAGTACTGCTTTAAGTTCTGTTTCTTTCTGATCACGAAGCGCTTTCATCTCCTGGTGCATTGCCTTCTTATCGGTAGCGTTGGCATATTTTGTTCTTATCGCTTCCGATTTTTGAATTTTGTCGAGCATAATTACCTTCACTTTCGGTACCTGCTCGGTGCTGAGGCCCAGATCCTGGGTCATCTTTTTCACGTGTGCGTCTGCTCTCTGCTCAGGCGTTCTGTCGCTGCCTTTACCCTTCATTTGTCCATTGTGCTGACTGTAACCAGTCTGCAAAAAAGCCACCTGGCAAAACAATGCCAGCATGCCTGCTAAAATAGTTCTCTTCATATGCTTGATGTTTTTCTTTCTTGTTAGACAGTGATCCGGACAAAAGGTTTAATCCGGGCAAAAAATCTTTTACAGAAATGCCTTTACCTTTTCCAGAAACTCGGCGGGCTTTTCAGCCTGAACCCAGTGTCCTGCTCCTTCCACCGTTTCAATGCGAACGTCTGAAAATATCTTTCTGATCAGGTCTTCGTCCTGCTCTCTGATGTAATTGGATTTTGAACCGCGGATAAACAGAGTTGGTTTACTGATCCTTATATTTTCGTCCAGGGCCTCGCCCACATTGTCAATTTTATCGGCAATAACGGGCAGGTTGATCCTCCAGTGAAAATCATTTTGCTCATCTCTATAAAGATTTTTCAGAAGAAACTGCCGGGTTCCAAAGTCAGGCTCGAAGGCAGAAAGCTGCTGATCTGCCTCCTGCCTGGTCTTTAAATTTTTAAGATCAATGCTTTGCAGTCCCTGGATAATGGAGTCGTGGTGCCTCTTATAATAACGCGGAGATATATCCACCACCACCATCTTATTGAGCATAGAGGGATACATAGACGCAAATTTCATCACTGTTTTCCCGCCCATCGAATGGCCGACCAGCACAGCATCTTCGAGCGATTGTTCCTGAAGAAATTCTTTAAGATCATTGGCCATTGCTGAATAGTTGAATTCATCCGACTTTGGAGAATGCCCATGGTTCCTGGCATCCAGCAAGTATACGTGATGAGTTTCGGCAAGCCCTTTGGACACAGTGAGCCAGTTATCGCAGGAGCCAAATACTCCGTGAAGAATAACGATTGGCCTGCCATGGCCTAATTCTCTGTAGAATAATTTCATTTAAAAAAGTGTTCGGGTGCGTAAGTGTAAGTATTAAAGTTTGTTATTGATAAATTATTTTAAGGCTTGACTTCTATAGCTATTATTCCAATTGTCTCAGGTATAGTTGAATGGTGTTTTCCAATCCAAGATAAAGCGCGTCGCAGATCAGTGCATGTCCGATGGAAACTTCGAGGAGGTCCGGAATATGATCCTTAAAATATTTCAGGTTGTGAAGATCAAGGTCATGACCCGCATTCAATCCCAGTTTAAGAGATGCCGCCAGCTGGGCAGCCTTAATGTATGGAGCAATGGCATGTTCTCTGCTTTTATGATAATGAGAGGCGTAGGGCTCAGTGTAAAGTTCAATACGATCGGTACCTGTCTGGGCCGCTCCCTCGACCATTCTTTCAGAGGCGTCGACGAAAACCGAAGAGCGTATGCCAAGGTTTTTAAATTCGGCCACCAGGTCTTTTAAGCGGCTTTGGTTTTTAAGGGTATCCCAGCCAGCGTTGGAGGTTATAGCGCCTGGCGCATCCGGCACCAGTGTTACCTGATCTGGTCTCAGTTCCCTTACCAGGTCCATAAAGCGTGCATCGGGATTACCTTCGATATTGAATTCGGTGCTAACAATCTTTTTCAGAGACATGGCATCGGAATAGCGTATATGCCTTTCGTCGGGCCTTGGGTGAATGGTAATACCCTGCGCACCGAATCTTTCGCAGTCAAGCGCGGCTTTGAGCACGTCAGGATTATTCCCTCCCCGGGCGTTTCTCAGAGTGGCAATCTTATTAATATTTACACTTAAGCGGGTCATCTGTTTTGAATGTTAATCCCTGAATGCTTATTTTGTTACAGAATTCAAAATTGACACTTATAAATCAAAATTCAAATATGGCATTAAAGGAGCAAATAGAAGCAGATATTAAAAAAGCGATGCTGGCTAAGGAGAAGGATGAGCTAAGAGCACTGAGGGCGATCAAGTCGCAGATCCTGCTTGCGGAAACAGAAAAAGGAGCGGTGGAATCGCTGAGCCCGGAGGCCGAAGTCAAGCTTTTGATGAAAGCTGCCAAACAGAGAAAAGATTCTGCTGAAATCTATGCCGGTCAGGGAAGAAAAGACCTTGAAAAAGTAGAGCTTGACGAGCTTAGCGTGATAGAACGCTATCTTCCGAAGCAATTATCCGAAGAAGAGCTGATTGAAAGATTAAAGGTCATTATCAAAAATTCAGGCGCTCAGGGGCCGCAAGACATGGGTAAAGTCATGGGCCTTGCCACCAAAGAGCTTTCAGGACTTGCCGAAGGAAAAGTGATATCGTTCATGGTAAAATCTCTGCTGAACCCTGCGAATAGTTGAAGGTCCTTGATATCCTATTATTGGTTCTTTTACTGATTGGTGCATGGAACGGATATAAAAAAGGACTGCTTGTACAGATCCTTTCTTTCCTTGCCCTGATCGTGGCCATCATCTCCGCTTTCAAACTGCTGCACTGGGGAATTGAATACCTGTCGCCGCATTTTGAAGGAAGCAATATTGTTCCTTTCATCACATTTACCCTTCTGTTTTTTCTGGTATTCTTCCTGATCTATCTGTTGAGCCGCGCTCTGAAAAAAGTGATTAATTATACCCTGCTCGGCACATTCGACAACTATGCCGGCGCTTTGCTTGGTGTCTGTGAGGCGGCATTCGGACTAAGTCTGTTACTCTGGCTGTTTCGCAATTCAGGAACAGGCATTCCGGCATCTTATACCACAGGTACTTTCCTGTATCCTGAACTGCTCAACTTCGCACCCAATGTAGTTTCCTGGGCCAGCTATATAATTCCTTTTCAGGACATATTTCCTTCCATTAAAAAGACGTTGCGGAGTTAGGCATGGTACTTCTGCTTGACAACTTTGATTCCTTTACCTACAATCTCCAGGATTACCTGGCTCAGATCGGACTCCATTGCGAAGTAGTAAGGAATGATGTGCCGCTGGAAAAAATTATTGCTGCAAAATACGAGTCGATCGTACTTTCTCCTGGTCCCGGAAAACCCGCTGAAGCAGGCAATATGCTGAGCCTGATCGAACATTATCATGATAAAATACCTATGCTGGGAATCTGTCTGGGGCATCAGGCTCTGGCTTCATTCTTCGGGGCAGAGATAAGAAAAGCGAATGCTCCCATGCACGGAAAAATTTCCAGGATCACCTGTCAGCCTGATCCGGTTTTTGAAAATATTCCGGAACATCTTCATATAGTCAGATACCATTCGCTCATTACGGAAAATATGCCTCCTGCCCTGAAAGTAATTGCGCGCACCGACGATCAGGAAATCATGGCTTTCAGACATGCCTCCTTACCTTTATACGGTCTGCAATTTCATCCTGAGGCTGTACTCACTGAATATGGACTTCAGCTATTAAAGAACTGGAGCGTGACAGCCCGCCCGGGGAATTGAATATTCTGAAACTTTGTTTTATTTTGCAGGTTATAACCATAAATTACCAGCTGCTATGAGCTATCAGTTAAAAGAAGAACAAGGATACAAGTACCTGGAGGAAGGTAAAGGCGAAGTGGTTCTTCTCCTTCATGGCTTGTTCGGAGCCCTGAGCAACTGGGAAGCGGTGGTTAAATCCCTTTCTCCCACCCACCGGGTTATTATTCCTGTGATGCCCATCTACGAAATGCCGATTAAATCGGCCAGCGTGGAAGGTCTTGTCACTTTTATCGAAGGCTTTGTGAAATTCAAAAACCTCAACAGCATGACCTTGCTCGGCAATTCTCTCGGCGGTCATGTGGGTCTGGCCTATACGTTAAAAAATAAAGAGAAAGTAAAAAAGCTCGCTCTTACCGGCAGTTCAGGCCTTTTCGAAAATACGATGGGAGGATCTTACCCGAAAAGAGGCTCTTATGATTTTGTGAGAGAGAGGGTGGAATATACCTTCTACGATCCGAAAACTGCTACCAAAGAACTTGTGGATGAGGTTTTTGAGATCACCAAAAACATACCTAAGTGCATGCGCATTGTGAACATTGCCCGCTCTGCCCAAAGACATAATATGGCCAAGGATATAAGTAATATCACCGTGCCGACGTTATTAATATGGGGCCTGAATGATACAATTACCCCCCCGATGGTTGCGCATGAATTTAACAGACTTATGCCAGAATCGGAGCTTCATTTTATTGACCATTGCGGCCATGCTCCCATGATGGAGCACCCTGAAAAATTTAATACGATTTTTAAAAGATTTCTAACATCGGATAAGGAATGAGCATGATAGCGGAAGATTTAATTAACCAGATGATACCGCCTTTAAAGGTCGGAGATGCCGCTCAGCAGGCCCTGAACTGGATGGAAAAATTCCGTCTTTCCCAGCTTCCGGTGATCAATGCCGATGTATCGTACATGGGCCTTATTTCAGAAAATACCATTCTTGAATCAGGAGATACCGATAAAAAAATATCAGAACTTCAACTGGATTTCGCCGACCTGTATGCCTCGCCCAATACCCATTTTTATGACGTAATTAAAATGGCTATAAAGAACAGGCTTCAGGTAGTAGCCGTGGTGGGGGCTGACAAAAAATTCGCAGGAGTAATTTCCGTAAATGACACTACTTCGGCCATGGCTCAGATGTTTGCCAGCCAGGGCGCCGGAGGAATCATCGTTTTGTCGATGGCAGAACGGGATTATTCCCTGGCAGAGATCAGCCGTCATGCCGAAGGCAATGACATCAAGATCCTGAGTGCTTTTGTTGTGGAAGACGACCAGGATTCAAGTATGATCAAAGTGACACTCAAATTAAACCGCTCAGATCTTTCCAGACTGGTGGCCACTTTCGAACGATACAATTACAAAATCATTGCCAAATTCCAGGAAACAGAACTCTTAAGCAATGACAAGGAAAGACTCGACCTCCTGCTTAAATACCTGAGCATCTGAGCCGGTCTGAACGCCGTTTACTGAATTATTTTTTTAAGTCAGATTTATGAAATTTGCAATACACGGCCGACCGGTCAATGACAACTCTTTGAAATACATCAAAGAACTTTTTGAAGTTCTCGGTAAGAGAGGTTCGGATGTCCGCATCTTTGCACCTTTCTCAAATTTTCTGGAAAAAAAGGGACTCTCCGGAAAATTCAAAACCTATGCCAGCAGGGAGGAAATGGGAGAAGCAGACATTGTACTGAGCCTTGGCGGAGACGGCACCTTGCTGGAAGCCATCACCTATGTGGGAGCCAATGAAACACCCATACTTGGAATCAATATGGGAAGGCTGGGCTTTCTGGCCACCACTACTCAGGAAGAAGCAGGGAAAGCCATTGCCGAGCTATACGAGGGAGCTTATAAAACAGACGAAAGGTCACTCATCAAAGTAGTTTCGGACGAAGATCTTTTCAACGGCATTAACTTCGGACTAAACGAATTTACGATACTGAAAAGAGATACCTCTTCGATGATCGTGGTGCATACATACATCGATGGCGAATACCTGAACTCCTACTGGGCCGATGGTCTTATCGTATCAACACCCACAGGCAGCACCGGCTATTCCCTGAGCTGCGGAGGCCCGCTGGTACTTCCGCAATCAAACAATTTCATCATTGCGCCCGTTAGTCCCCATAATCTTAATGTAAGACCAATGGTTGTATCCGACAACAGCGTTATTTCGTTTCAGATTGAAGGCAGGAGCAAACACTTCCTCGTTTCACTCGATTCAAGGTCCAAATCGGTGGCGGCGGATATCAAAATTGCTGTTAAAAAAGAGGATTTTAAGGTGAAATTGATTAATTTAAAAGGAAATAATTATTTACA
>JBJMLY010000598.1:0-8735 GCA_045805025.1 Cytophagaceae bacterium
AGACTTGCAGCTTCCTGAAGAATACAGAAAGAACATTGCCAAAAATATGGCCGGTAAGAGCAGCTTTGATCTGCAGGCCGCATCGGACAATCCCATGATCAAAATATCAACTTCCTATAGCCCAATTACCTTAAATACGATTAAGTATTAGCATGAAATTTTTTGTAAACATAGCGTCCATTTTTATCCTGACGATTGTCATGAGCCTTTCTGCTCAGGCTCAGGTTGATTCTGTGAAAGTAGATTATAGTGAGGAAAATCCTGATAAATCCGATTTTAAGATCAAGGAGAAATATAAATACCTGCGTAAAAATAAAGTAGAGGAAAAAGGGCTTTTCAAAATAGCATTGCTCGATGCCAATTTCGGAATTAATAATCAGGTGTTCGCGTTTTTCGATATACATACGAGAGGCAGGCTGCTGGCTTATGAAAGAAAACTAAGTCCTTCGTTTTCCCTGCTGATAACAAACCTCAACTATTTTAACCTGGGAATCCTGCATCAGACGACGCTGGATAGCACCCGGCTTTTTAATACTACCGGTTTAGGAGGTCGGTATTATCACAGCCAGAAAAGGAGAATCGCAGAAGGGAAAACGGCCAATAATTTCTCAGACAATTACTTGGGTTTGCAAGTGAATAACCTGTTTAACATTACTTATAACTTTCCGAAAGCCCATTATCCTAAGCAGCTTTCAAAACCCACTGTAGACCTTGTATACGGGATACAAAGGAGAATCGGGAAGTTCGGATACTTTGACCTGAATTTTGGTGCCAGGTACGATCAGATCAATTATGTTAAAAAGCAGCATAAGCTGCCCTTTGACCTGATTTCCAATTTTGCCATAGGTTTGGGATTTTAATTAAAACGCATATTATTTAACGAACAGCAATATGAAAACTTCAAAAACAAAAAACCAGATGAATGAATCTTCAAAAGGTAATTTCTTATTGGGGAGATATCAGAACTATGATCTTCAGAGCTACTTCCTGGGCTGGGAGGAGTCTGTAAAAAATCTTGGTAAACTGAACTCCAAAAAGATAAAAGGATCCTTTTAAGTCGGTTGGACTTTGATAAGTACAAGGCTGCCTATGCAGTCCGAACTCAGGTATCGCATACCGGGGAATAGGGCACTCGTGTAACTTGTAAAAACATAAAATTGTATTCCTTAGGAAACAATTTGTGCTATCTTACTTAATTAATTATATAAAATACCTGTATTTTATAATACAATAGAGATTTTATAATAAAAAAGTCCTGTTTCATTGCTCAGTGGGAGTTTAGAATGTAACTTTACTCTATTCCACTGTTAACAATTACATAAAATAGCAATGAATATCTTCCCTAGTAAAAAGACCAAAGGAATTAAGAGTCACATCGCCAACCTGGTGGCCATAGCACAATCCGATGGAAACTTTTCAACCGCCGAAAAACGTCTGATTTTCGATATCGGCAAGAAAAATGGCTTAAGTACAGAGAAAATTAAGGATATCATCAAAAGTGAAGATCCTATCAAATTTAAAATCCCGAAAACCGATTCTGATCGTTTTGACCGTGTTTTTGACCTCGTTCAGATGTTACTGGCCGACGGCCTGAAAACGGAAGATGAGCTTGTAGTTTGTTTTGAGCTCGCAGAAAAGCTCGGCTTCAGAAAAGCCATTTGCGGGGTGCTGGTTAGAAAGATACTGATGGGTATCAATGCTGGTCTTGGCCATGATCAGCTGAAAAAGGAATGTGGTGATTTTCTTAAATATGAATAACTACTAAAAACCCGGAAACGGGTTTTTTTTATTCCCCGTTCATGAGTTCCATTTCATTCAGTGCATTCATCAGTTCCCGGTGCGTTTTCATGTTTTTCTGATCAAGGCTAAGCTGTATTCCTTTTTTGTATAAGGCTGCTGCCTGGTTATAGTCTGCTTTCGCTTCATAAAACTTCGCAGCATGATAGTAGACTGGCAGGTAATCGGGGTGATCTTTCAGCAATATGGAATAATAGGCTTCCGCCTGAACAGCATCGGTCTTCAGATATTCAGTGGCCAGGGCATAAATCAGGAAGGGATCGGAAGGATCTTCCCGGTGAAATTTTAAAAGCTCCTGAAGACGGGCATTTTCCATTATTTTCGTTGCATTTTATCTAACTAAACAGCAAATTTACAGTTTACATACGTAACCAAGGTATAATTTTTTTATGAAGATATTAGTTTGCATCAGCAACGTTCCGGATACTACCTCAAAAATATCTTTTTCCGATAATAACACGAAGTTTAACAGCGCAGGGGTTACCTTCATCATCGGCCCTTACGATGAATACGCGCTTTCCCGCGCCGTGGAGCTTAAAGAAGCCAATGGTGGAACAGTAACCGTGCTGAACGTAGGCGAAGCTGATACCGAACCCGTTATACGTAAAGCGCTTGCCATCGGAGCTGATGATGCCATCCGCATCAATGCATTTCCCAAAGACGCATTCTTCGTCGCTTCCCAGATCGCTGCTGTCGCTAAAACTGAAAAATACGATCTGATCCTCATGGGCAGAGAATCAATTGATTATAATACCGGCGCTGTGCATGGACTAGTCGGCGAACTGCTCGGACTTCCATCTGTTTCCCCAATCATGAAACTGGATATTCAGGGAACCAAAGCAACTATGACCCGTGAAATTGAAGGAGGGAAGGAAATCCTGGAAGCAGAGCTTCCCCTGGTAGCAGGCTGTCAGGAGCCAATCGCCGAATGGAAAATACCGAATATGAGAGGCATTATGTCTGCCCGCACCAAGCCATTGAAAGTGGTAGAGCCTGTACCAACCGCCGACACAACTGCTGTACTTGCTTACGAACTGCCTCCTGCCAAAGGAGCCTGTAAAATGATCGACCCGGCTACTCCCGAAAAGTTGTTCGACATTCTTAAGAATGAAGCCAAAGTCTTGTAAATAAGATTCCTGATTGTAAACGATAAATCATCTAAAAAATAAAATATGTCTGTACTAGTTTTTGTAGAGCTTGCGGAAGGAGACATTAAAAAATCTTCATTGGAAGCTGTCACCTATGCGGCGGGGCTTGCCAAGATGAAAAACACTACAGCGGTAGCGCTTGTGATCGGAAATCCCGGACAGGATAAACTGGAAGCCCTTGGTAAATATGGGGCGAAGAAAGTATTGTTCTGTGCCTCCGATAAACTTAAACAGACATTGATACAGCCTTATGCCTCATTGCTGGCAGAAGCTGCTACCAAAGAATCTGCAGATATCGTGGTGCTTTCAAAGTCATCCGTCGCTGATCCGATAGCAGCTCGTCTGGCCGCAAAATTGAATGCCGGACTGGTGACCAACGTACTCGATCTTCCGGAAACAGGTTCAGGCTTTAAAGTAAAAAGAGCGATCTATACAGGGAAAGCATTTTCCTTCGTAGAAATTAAATCCGACAAAAAAGTACTGACCATTGGCAAGAATGCCGTGAGCCTGAAGGAAGGCAGCGACAAAGCCGCTGTAGAAGAATTTAAAGCCACTCTCAACGATGCCGATTTTAAAGTAAGTCAGAAAAGCGTGGAAAAAGCAACAGGAGATATCCTGCTTACCGAAGCAGATATTGTTGTATCGGGAGGAAGAGGTTTGAAAGGTCCCGAAAACTGGCATCTGGTAACCGATCTGGCCAAAGCGCTGGGAGCCGCCACCGGATGTTCCAAGCCGGTATCGGATCTTGACTGGAGACCTCACCATGAGCACGTCGGACAAACAGGAATAAAAGTAAGCCCTAACATTTATATCGCCATAGGAATATCCGGAGCGATTCAGCACCTGGCAGGTGTGAACTCTTCCAAAGTAATTGTGGTGATCAATAAAGACCCCGAAGCGCCTTTCTTCAAAGCTGCCGATTACGGAATTGCAGGCGACGCCTTTGAGGTGGTGCCGAAACTTATTGCCGCTGCTAAAGCGTTAAAGTAATAATGCGGATCGACAAGTGGAGAAAATAAAGCTAGAAATACTCGGACTATCCTCAAGCCAGTCGCAGTCAGGTTCCTTTGCTCTGGTGCTGGGAGAAGAAACGGGAAACAGACGTTTGCCGATCATTATCGGCATGTTCGAAGCTCAGGCCATTGCTATTGAGATCGAAAAGATTATACCAAACAGACCGATGACCCACGATCTGTTCAAATCCTTTGCCCTTGCCTTTAATTTCAATGTTGAAGAAATCATTATTTCTGACCTGAAAGAGGGCGTATTTTTTGCCAAGATCATTTGCTCCGATGGAATCAAGACCATCGAGATTGATGCCAGGCCTTCCGACGCCATCGCTATAGGCCTTCGGTTCGAAGTACCGATCTTTACTTACGAAAGCATTCTTTCTGAAGCCGGAATCGTTCTGAGTGACCTGAACGAAGAAGGTGATTATAAGAAGGAAGACGAAAAGAAAGAACCCAAAGAAGCCAAGGAGCCGAAAGAGAAAAAGGAAGATCCGAAGAAAAAGAAAACGGCCACTTCCCCTAAAACAGAAGCCATGAAAGACACTTCGGTCGATCAGCTGAAAACCATGCTGCAGGAAGCGCTCGACAAGGAAGATTACGAAAGAGCGGCCCGCATACGAGACGAGCTGAATAAACGAAATTAGATTTCACTGATTGCTTTTACCATACCGGAACTCCTTATGAAAGCAATTCTTTTTTTATTTCTCTCCTTTACCATTCTCAATTCCTTTGCACAGGACCTGAGCAAGCTCCAATCTGAAGTTAAAAAAATTTCTTCTGAGTCAGTACTTGTACACGGTCAGCTTGGTATATCAATCCGGGATACACAAGGGAAAATAGTTTACCAGCACCAGGGAGATAAAAGCCTTATTCCCGCATCCAACTTAAAAATCATCAGCACCGCTACTGCCCTGGGTATACTCGGGGAAGATTTTCGCTACCAGACAAAGCTCGAATATGATGGAGCAATTTCAGGCGGCATCCTCAATGGCAACATCTATGTGAGCGGTTCAGGAGACCCCACACTGGGCTCTTCACGTTTTAAAGACTTTCCCGATATGGATATGCTGACGAATCTTTTTTGCGACAAGATCATGGCTGCCGGTATTAAGAAAATTAATGGAAGGCTCATCGCCGATGAAACGGGTTTTGATAAAAATGCACTGCCGGAACACTGGATGTGGACCGATATTGGAAATTACTACGGAGCTCCCGCCTGTGGACTTAACTTCAACGAAAACCTGTATAAGCTTTATTTTATGCCGGGGAGTAAACAGGGAGATTCTACTTCTATACTCAGAACCGAGCCCTTTATTCCCGGACTTACCTTTATCAATTCAGTAAAAACCGGAAGTCCGGGCAGCGGAGATAATGCCTATATTTACGGAGCTCCTTATTCCTATCAGCGGTTTATTACCGGTACCATTCCCCCTGGAAGCACAGAGTTCAGCATTAAAGGCTCGGCTCCGGATCCTGCCCATATGCTGCTTTATACGCTGGCACAGAAGCTGATTGGCAGAGGGGTGGAGGTATCCTTACCTCAACCGCAGCTTCAGACTCCAGGCTATTCTTCCGAACGTAAAAATATCTATACGCAGAATTCTGTTAGCCTGAAAGAAATCGCGAAAGCCACTAACGGATCCAGCATTAACTTATACGCCGAAGCTTTGCTGAAAACCACCGGATTCAAAATCAAAAAAAACGGCAGCACAAAATCAGGGATAAGAGCAGTACGCGAGTACTGGAGTAAAAAAGGATTGGATACAGCTGGTTTTTTTATGAACGACGGCAGTGGTCTGTCTGCCACCAATGCCATACAAGCCAATACCTTTACCCAACTGCTATACCTCGTTGGTAAAGAGTCTTACGCAGCATCTTTTTACGAGTCTCTGCCGGTTTGCGGCGTTTCCGGAACGATGAAGAACATCGGCAAAGGTACGGCGGCTGAAGGGAGGGTGGCGGCCAAGACGGGTACCATCAATAAAGTGATCTGCTATACAGGCTATGTCACAATCCGGAACGGGCAGCGGTATTCTTTTTCCATTCTTGCCAATAACTTTGACTGCAGTAATTCAGAAATCATCCGCAAGCTGACCAGGATCATGGTTCTAATGGCAGAACTGTGAACATTCTCCCTCCATAGATAATGGTTTAACTTCTCTGAATCTATCTAGTAGTAATAAACAAATCCAGCACTTCGTAGTTCTTTTTTAATGGTACTTTGTATTTGAGACAATTTCATATCTAATTCTATCTGTTACAAATGTCAATTACTCCCGAAACAGAAATAAGCTATTTTGATTTTATTCCAGGGAATGGAGAAATGGCCGAACGGACACGGAATTTTGATTGGTCTAAAACTACACTTGGCATTGCCGACAGATGGCCGCAAAGTTTGCGTACCATACTGAACGTAATCATCTCTTCCAGATTCCCCATGTTTTTATGGTGGGGGCCTGAACTCCTTTGCTTTTATAACGACGCGTATCGCCCAAGCCTGGGTAACGATGGTAAACATCCGGCTGCTTTGGGAAAACCTGCCGAAGAAGTATGGCCGGAGATCTGGCATATTATAAAACCACTTATTGATCATGTTTTGTCAACAGGAGAAGCTACCTGGAGTGAAGATCAGCTGGTTCCGATTTATCGTAACGGCAGCATTGAAGATGTATACTGGACATTCAGTTATAGTCCCGTAAGTGATGAATCCAGTACACGTACAGGAGTCCTGGTAACTTGTACGGAAACGACTCAGAAAGTTATTCTCATTAATCAACTGAAAGAAAGCGAAGAGCGTTTCCGGACAATGGCAGAAGGAAGTGAAATTTTAATTGCTACCTCCGATGAAACAGGAAATGCTGATTATTTTAATAAAGGATGGATAGAACTCACCGGAAGGTCAATGAATAACTTACTTGATTTTGGCTGGGTAGATCTTATTCATGCCGAAGACCGGGAGATGTATGTAAAAATTTGTCTGAAGGCTTTTGAAAAAAAAGTACCTTTTGCAGGTGAGTTTCGCATATTAAACAGAGAAGGCAATTACCGATGGCTGCTTGCCAAGGGACCGCCGCGCTTCAGGCCCGATGGTTCTTTTGCCGGTTATATCAGCTCCTGTGTCGACATTACCGAACAAAAAGAAGCAGAGAAAACTCTCCGGTCGAGTAATGAACAACTTCTTCGTACCAATAATGATCTGGACAATTTCATATATACCGCTTCTCACGATCTGAAAGCACCTATGTCCAATATTGAAGGTTTGCTCACCTCGTTGCATGATAGCCTTCTCTGTAATAAAGAAAAGATCAACGATGAAACGGAGATGATCATTCAGTTAATGGAAAAATCAATTCTGCGTTTTAAAAATACGATACAGGACCTGACCGACATATCCAAGGCGCAAAAGGAAATGGAGGAAGATGTTCATGAGATAATCATGTCTCAGATCGTGGAAGATGTAAAGCTCAGCATTAACGATAAAATTCTATTATCGGGAGCGGTTATACGGGCTGACTTTTCGGAGGTAAATATGCTGAGATTTTCAAAAAAAAATTTTACCAGCATCGTCTATAATCTTCTGAGCAATGCTATAAAGTATGCTGACAACTGCAGATCTTCTGAAATTGATATTAAAACCAGCCGTTCAGAAGAATTTGTACTTCTGTCTATTAAAGACAATGGTCTTGGAATTAATGAGCAGAATAAAAGAAAAATGTTTACTATGTTCAAACGGTTTCACGACCACGTGGAAGGAACGGGCATTGGGCTCTATATCGTCAAGCGCATTGTTGATAATGCCGGGGGAAAAATTGAAGTGGAGAGCAAGTTGGGGGAAGGTACAACGTTTAACGTTTTCTTCAAAGCAGAATAAACTTTTGACATTACTTTTTGCCTGAGCAACGGGTTCTATACTATGTCATTCCGTCGAAAAGCAGAATTTCCGATCCAGTAATTATACTAAACGGTTTCCTTCTCTTCTTCCTTCACTGGAATCACCACTTCCTTTTTGGGAAAGAGAATGGAAAACAGCACAGAGAGTATAAGAATTCCTCCGACCGCCGATAAAGCAATTTCAATAGGCACTTCGTAATCCCACTTCCATTTGATCATCAGCTTGCAGCCAATAAAGATCAGAATGGCAGAAAGGCCGTAATGCAGGTAGTGGAAAAGCTGCATGATACCGGCCAGGGCAAAATAGAGTGACCGTAATCCGAGTAAAGCAAATACATTGGAAGTATAGACGATAAACGCATCGTCGGTAATGGAAAGAATAGCGGGAATAGAGTCCATGGCAAATACCACGTCTGTGGTTTCCACCACCATTACGACAATGAAAAGGGGGGTAGCGAAATAGATACCTCTGGCTTTAACAAAGAACTGGTCACCATGGTAATTTCTGGTTACCGGCATGATCTTATTGACAATCCTGACAATGATGTTCTTTTTAGGATCAATTTCCTTGTCGCTAGGGATCAGCATTTTTATGCCAGTGTATACCAGGAAGCCTCCGAGGATTAACATGGTAATATGGAAATGCCGGATCAGCTCAACACCTACAAAGATGAACAGAGCTCTTAATACCAGGGCTCCGATAATACCCCAGAAAAGCACTTTACGCTGGTATTCCTGGGGCACCTTAAAAAAGCTGAAGATCAGCATAAAGACAAAAAGATTGTCTACGCTTAAGGATTCTTCGAGTAAATAACCGGCGAGAAACTGCAGGGCAGGCTCTTCGCCTTTCCAGAAATAAACGAGTATATTGAAGCCAGCGGCAAGACCG
>JBJMLY010000599.1:0-8121 GCA_045805025.1 Cytophagaceae bacterium
AATACACCCACGAGCAGGTAAAATCCGCATACCGCGAGAAAGCCCAGGTAAGGTTTTCCTAAATAATCCGAAAGAGAAAAGGCGGCTGTAAAGCTGGCGAAAAATACCGCGCAGCAGATACAGAGAAACAGCAGAAGACCAGCCATCATGGTTGATATAATAGTGGATGCTTTGTCGGAAGCTTTGGTGATAATTCCTTCGGTACGGGCTTTTATATAATCTTTAATAAGGCCCATCGTCATTTCTTTTAAATTGTTGGTTTCCATATAAGTATTTTTTCCGAAAGATAACGGGCAGGCGGACTAAGATATGATGACATGCGTCAGCGGAGAGGCTGTTATTCATCATAGCATCCTGAAAAGCAGGAGGCTAAATTTGAAACAAGTTTAAATTACAAGTCAGAATATGTAACTTGTGGTTTACAATAAAATTATGCCTTATAATTCTAAAACACCATTGGAAAACGCGTCCAGGCTGAAGGCCATTATCGATACCGCTATTGATGGGATCATTACCATCGACACTCAGGGAATGGTGGAGACGGTTAATCCGGCAGTATCGAAAATATTCGGTTATGCAGCAGATGAGATTATAGGCAACAATATCAAAATGCTGATGCCGGAGCCAGACAAAAGCAAGCACGATCAGTATCTTCATAATTACCTGGACACCGGCGTAAAAAAAATTATAGGGATCGGAAGAGAGGTGCTGGGAAGGAAGAAAGACGGGACTTTGTTTCCCTTTCTGCTCAGCATCAGCGAGGTTCAGCTGGAAGACAAAAAAATATTTACAGGCGTTATTCATGACATCACGCAGCTGAAAAAAGCGGAAAGTGATCTGAAAGAAAGCGAAAGCAGGATCAATGCCATCATCAATACGGCGGTGGATGGTATCATTACCATCAATGAACGGGGAATCATGGAGATGTTGAATCCCTCGGCTGTTAAAATGTTCGGATATAACTCTGCCGAAGAGCTGATAGGGAAAAATGTGAGCTTCCTGGCGCCTGAGCCTGACAAAAGCCGGCACGACGGCTATCTGGATAATTACCATAAGACGGGCAAGAAAAAAATTATAGGAATAGGACGCGAAGTGTCAGGCTTGCGTAAAGACGGAACAACTTTTCCCTTCATATTAAGCGTGAGCGAAATGAACATTGAAGGAAGAAGAATTTATACGGGCTTTGTCCACGATGTGACCGGACAAAAAATGAATGAGGAGAAACTGAGGCGTTACGCTTCGGAGCTCCAGAGAAGCAACCATGAGTTGCAGGATTTTGCTTACGTCTCCTCGCACGACTTACAGGAGCCGTTAAGGAAAATTCAGGCATTCGGCGACCGGCTGAAGTCCAAAGAGACGGAAAGCCTTTCTGAACAAGGGAAGGACTATGTAGACCGGATGCTGAACGCGGCGTCAAGAATGCAGAAGCTGATCAATGACCTGCTGGAATTTTCCAGGGTAACATCAAAAGCCCAGCCTTTCACCGCTATCAATCTGAATACGGTATTGCAGGAAGTGATCTCGGATCTGGAAATAAGCATAGAAAAAAATAAGGTTAAAATATCCGCGGAAAATCTGCCTTCCATAGAGGGTGATGCCACCCAACTGCGGCAGCTGTTCCAGAATCTGCTGAGCAATGCGATTAAATTCAGGAAAGAAGGAGGGAATCCTGAGATTAAGATTTCAGCCAGGAAAAAACAAAGACAGCCACATATGATTGCTACGCCCGGCGATGAAATGGTCGAGCTCTATGTTGAAGACAACGGGATCGGGTTTGAAGAAAAATACCTGGACAAGATCTTTAATATATTTCAGAGGTTGGAAGGTCAGAAGTATGAAGGTTCCGGAATCGGACTCGCTATCTGCCGCAAGATCGCCATTAGACACGGTGGAAATATTACCGCCAGAAGCCAGCCGGGCAAAGGAACCACATTTATTGTCACATTAGCCACGAAGCAAACATCAGAATAATTGTATGTCGCGTAATTTAAAAGCTCCTATTATCATACTCATCGCCGACGATGATGAGGAAGACCGCATGCTTGTGAAAGAAGCATTGGATGAAAGCAGGCTGGTCAATAATTTACAGTTTGCCGAGAATGGCGAAGAACTTATGGATTATCTTCATAATAAAGGCAAGTATGCGGATAAGGAAAAGTATCCAAGACCCGGGTTAATTCTGCTCGATCTGAATATGCCCAAGAAAGACGGAAGAGAAGCATTGAAAGAAATCAAGGCGGATCATGATCTCAAAGTGATTCCGGTGGTAATACTTACTACCTCAAAGGCCGAAGAAGATATTCTGAAAACCTACGATCTGGGCGTGAGCTCATTTATTACAAAGCCCGTTACTTTTTCTTCCCTGGTCGATACCATGCGCACTTTAAGCAAGTATTGGTTTGAGATTGTCGAGCTTCCGCCCGATCATAGCCATTCCTGAAAATGAAAGGACTGATCAGGATATTGCTGGTGGACGACGATGAGGATGATTATATCATCACGAAGGATATTGTGGCGGAAATGCCTCAGCGGAAATATTCGCTGGAGTGGGCACAATCCTTTGAGGAAGCATTGACATCCATCATTCAGAAAAGTCACGATGTCTATTTAATTGATTACAGGCTGGGCGCCCATACCGGCCTGGAACTGATCAGGGAGGCGGCAAATACAGGATGCACCTCGCCCCTCATTTTGCTTACCGGACAGGGCGACCGGGAAATCGATGAAAAGGCTATGAAGGCTGGCGCTGCGGATTATCTTGTTAAAGGCACATTGAATCCGGTACAGCTCGAAAGAGCGATCCGGTATAGCCTGGAACATGCGATCCACCTGGAGAAAATCAGGACCTTAAACCTCGATCTGGAAAAGCGTGTGCAGGAGAGAACGGTAGAGTTAGCCGATGTGATCAAAAAGCTGGAAAGCACGAACGAAAGCTTAAAGAAAGCACAGGTCAATATTTCAAAGGCTTTACAAAAAGAAAAGGAACTGAATGAGCTGAAGTCAAGATTTGTCACCATGGCTTCTCATGAATTCCGTACGCCTCTCAGCACTATACTTTCTTCCGCTTCACTGATTGCCAAATATCCTGACAGCTCGGAGCAGGAAAAAAGAGAAAAGCATATCGACAGGATCAAGTCGGCCGTTAACAATCTGACCGGGATTCTGAATGATTTCTTGTCGCTTAGCCAGCTGGAAGAAGGCAAAGCTCAGAATAAGCCGGTTGTATTTGAACTGAAGGAATTCGCGGAATCCATTTCAGATGAAATGAAGAGCCTGCTAAAGAAAGATCAATCCATTATTTATAAGCATTCAGGAAAACCGGGAAGTGTAAATCTTGATAAGCAATTGCTGAAGAATATCCTCATCAATCTTATATCGAATGCGATCAAGTATTCCTCGGAGGGTAAACCCATATCGGTAAGCACGGAGCTTTTAAGCGGTCAGCTTCGCTTACGGGTAAAGGACGAAGGAATTGGTATTCCCAAAGAAGATCAGGTTCATCTGTTCAGCCGCTTTTTCAGGGCTCAGAATGCCACCAATGTGCAAGGCACAGGTTTAGGCCTTAATATTGTCAGAAAATATGTGGAGCTTTTAGGCGGAGAGATAGAGTTTTCCAGCGAGCTGAATAAGGGCTCCGTGTTTACAGTGACTATTCCAATATCAAAATCATGATGAAAACAGTATTGCTTATTGAAGATAATAAGGAAGTCCGGGAGAACATCGCGGAGATTCTTGATCTGGCAAATTATAAAGTGCTTGTAGCCGAAAATGGTAAAACGGGTGCTGACCTTGCCAAAAAGAGCAAGCCCGATCTGATCATTTGCGATATTATGATGCCGGAGCTTGACGGCTACGGCGTGCTGCATATTTTAAGCAAGGATCCTTCGACTGCAGGAATTCCTTTTATATTTCTGACCGCCAAATCGGAAAAGGATGATTTCAGGAAAGGGATGAAGCTGGGTGCAGACGACTACCTGACTAAACCCTTTGACGATATAGAATTGCTGAATGCCGTTGAAACAAGACTTAAAAAGAACGAGATCATAAAATCAGAATTCAAGAATACGATCGATGGCTTGAATGATTTTGTGAAAGAGGCCAGGGGTCTTGCAGAGCTGGACAAGCTCACGTCGGATATAAAAAAATTAAATGCCTATAAAAAGAAAAGAAATATCTATGAAGAAGGCAGATATCCTAACTCGATTTACTTTATCCATAAAGGGAAGGTCAAAACGTTTAAGACCAACGATCAGGGGAATGAATTGATAACCGGATTGTATAAAGAAGGAGACTTTCTGGGATATGCCGATATACTGCAGGGCAATGAATATAATGAGTCGGCCGAAGCCCTGGAAGATTCGGAGATCTGTATTATTCAAAAGGATGATTTTTTCTCGTTAATTGAAAGCAACCGCGATGTGGCGAATAAATTCATCAAGATGCTTTCCAACAATGTGGTTGAGAAGGAAGAGAAGCTATTGCAGCTGGCTTATAACTCGGTAAGGAAACGGGTAGCAGAAGCCTTGTTGACGCTTGAAAAAAGATATAAGGAAAACAACGACAGCAAGCAATTTAACATGGCCATAGCCCGGGAAGACCTTGCCAATATGGTAGGATCCTCCAAGGAAACAGTGATAAGAACTTTGTCGGATTTCAAAGAGGAGAAGCTGATCGATATTAAGGGGAGCAATATTATCCTCCTTGACTCCACCAAACTTTCCCGGTTGAAGAATTAGATTTTTTAGAATTTTACTTCTGCATGTCTTCCCAGTATTTCGGCAAAATCAAAATTGGCTTTTGCAGAAGGCAGGAGTTTTCTGTTTGGTTTGAGGAGTTGAAAAATAAATTGTGAAAAATAGCTCCGTCATTTTCCAGGCATATAAGGTCAGTATTGGTTTCTCCTGCGTACAGATCTATTCCTGCGTAAATATTCTGGTGATCGCATATGTTGCCGGATATATTTTCATACTCCGTATAGTTTTTAATTTTTTGCACAATGTCGGATACATCCTTTTTAAAGTGCCATGTCGGCATTTTATCAGAGAATGTAAGAATACCCAGGTGAGGGCTGAGACCCCGGAATATGGTTAATAATTCCTGCACAGACCGGATGACATCCTCGCTCATTTCCGCAGCAAAAACGATATGTTGGATTAACCTGAATTCGGTGTTTGGCGGTATGATAAGCAAAGGACAATTGGTTTTTGCCATGACTTTCCCTGTTTCAGACTCGGCAAAGTATTTTTTTCCCTTGTTAAAAATATCCGGACTCATGATGATCAGCTCAGGTTCTAGTTCCATGATTATTTTTAGTATCTGCTCCGATGTTTCCCCTTCACGTATAATTTCATGGTGCTTTAACGTACTTCCCGATTCCTGCTGGATAATGTCTTTATGAGGTATTTCATTTTTTCCGTTTAGCTTTTCCGAGACATTAAAGATGTTCAGCTCGCAATTTTTAATTTTGGCCAGTCCGATTGCATACTTTAAGCCATTGGCTGAGTTTTCGGTCGGAGCAATGGGGAACAGAATTTTTTGATTTTTCATAAAGAGTTATTTTTCATTCTTGTTAAAGTCAAAGAATAGCTATTCGTCTTTTTATCTTTCTATGAAGCTGAATTGTGGATTTTTGTTTTCAGTGTATGTGCAACTGAGTATAAATACATAGCTGAGCATTCTTTCTTCTCATCCACAGGAATAACATTTTATGTATTATGAGTTTAATCATAGGCGCCTATGATAATTCTCAGCGCTTAGAAATAGATATCAAACTAGATTTGAACAATAACATAACGGATTATGATACTAGGAATAGACATCGGAGGTACCTCCGTAAAATACGGAATTGTATCTCCCAATGGAGAAATTTCTGACTATAGTAAATACGACACGAAGGAACTTCTGAACCTTGGTTTTATTGATTGCCTGAAAAGGAAGATCTCTGATTATCTTTCTTCTCATCCGGGTATATCTGGCATTGGTATAGGATTTCCCGGCTTGCTTTCGGCAGATCGCAGAAAAGTTATTCTGATGCCGAATATTCCCGGTATAGTCGATGTGGATATTGTAGGAATATTGAATCAGGAGTTTCCAGGTATAACCATCAAAATAGAAAACGATGCCAAGTGCGCCGCGCTCGGAGAACATTATTTCGGTCAGAACAAAGGCCTGGATAATTTTATCGTGGTGACCTTAGGTACAGGAATCGGGAGCGGCGCTATTATGAACAAGCAATTATTTCTTGGCGCTAGGGGTAACGGAACAGAGATCGGGCACATGCTCACCAGAAACGGTAAAACCCTGGAACAGGAAGTTGGTTTGACGCATTTGCTGGCGTATGCTAAAGAAGTATTCTCCGATGTTCCTTCCGCGGATACCAAACTTGATAAATCAAGCCTCACGATGCTTTGTCTGTGCGAAGCTGCCGGTGAAGGGGATGTGTATGCTAAAAAAGTATTTTCTTACCTGGGCTCACAGCTGGGCGAAAATATGGTTTCCGTGATCAGGGTGCTGGACATTAATACCATTCTTCTTGGCGGTGGAATTTCCGCCGCTTTTGAATTTATACTGCCTGCTATGAAATCGACATTGCTGAAAAACCTTCCTGCATACTATACAGACTCCTTGCAGATAAAGAGAGCCGCTTTGAGCAACGAGGCCGGCCTGCTGGGCGCTGCCGGACTGATTATGAACGAGCATAAAGTGTTTGCGGATTCTATTAAATGCTAATTTCCATTAAGGATTAAAGAACACAACCTTGCCAAGAGTTATAATACCTATAATTAAAATCAAAATCAGCGATATGCTTTTAAATTTGTCCTGAGGGATAAATTTTAATAAGTATTTCCCAATAAAGGTTCCGGCAAAGCCTATGGCCAGCAGGAAAGGAATATAGATCAGGTGTTCTTTATGTATGTAGCCGTTGAAAAGATAAACGATGGTTCTTGTAAAGTCAATTCCAAAATCGATCGTGGCGGATGTAGCGATAAACACACCCTTCTCTAAATTGAATGCGGCCATGGTGATTCCCCGGATCGCGCCACCCGTACCAAGCAGCCCCGCGAAGAAACCCGAAAGAGATCCACCGATGATGCTTTCTTTGGCGGCAGGTTTTATAGTCAGGTCTTTCTTTATGAGGAACAGCATACTCAGGCCTATCAGGAATATGCTCAGTGCTATTTCCAGCCACTTCGTATTGACGAGCCTGCTAAGCTCTCCTCCGATAATGACGAACAGAACGGATGGCAGGCCGATATAAAGAAGCAGCTTTTTGTCCAGCGCTTTTCTGAAGAGCGTAATCTTGCTGATGTTGCTTGACAGGTGGAAAATTGCTGTTAACCCTAATACCACATGGAAATCAAGAAAGAAGCTGGCCAGCGGTACGAAGAAAACAGACGAGCCGAATCCGCCCACGGTACCCAGTATTTCCGCCAAAAGAACCAGGACTAAAAACAGAAGTGTGATGCTTTTAAACATAGGAATGCGTTAAATGATTTCTATCAAACATACCAGTAACCGGGTTCCTGTGTGCTGATACACATCATACCTGCTCATGCTGCTGGTCATCATCTCTTTACTTAGGTAGAAATACATTTGTGCATAGTCAGAGTCAGGTTATAATAACATATGAATTGTGACTATGTTAATCAATAGCAAAACATACTATACGATCTATGAAAACATTTGAAAACAAAGTTGCCCTGGTAACCGGCGCTTCGTCGGGCATCGGAAAGGCATGCGCTCTTCAGTATGCCCGGGAAGGGGCCAGCGTCGTCGTTGCCGATATAATTGATAAAGGAAACGAGGTCGCTGAGATGATCAGAAAGAGCGGCGGTGACGCTGTTTTTATCAAGACGGATGTATCCATCGCGACGGAATGCGAAAGCCTTGTTAAAAAAACACTGGAAAAATATGGCCGTCTTGATATCGCGGTGAACAATGCGGGTATCAGCGGAGAGAGTAATCTGATCGCCGATTACAGTGTGGAAGGATGGAACAAAGTGATCGCGGTAAATCTGTCCAGCGTTTTTTATTGTATGAAATATCAGCTTGGTCCTATGCTGAAACAGAAAAGCGGTGCCATTGTCAATATGTCGTCCATTTTAGGACAGGTCGGCTTTG
>JBJMLY010000600.1:0-9073 GCA_045805025.1 Cytophagaceae bacterium
AATTTTTTATAGAATGAAAAAGGTATTAATTGCTTTGCTTAGTGCGAATATCGCATTGTTCTCGTCTTGCGGTAATGGAACTGATGTCTCAACGACCGACTCAACCCAAATACCCGGAAAAGGCGGAAAGTTCTATGGCGGCGTGTTCAAAGTCAATGAATCCGACTACATCAAGAATCTTTTTCCTCACAATATAACCGACGCGATCTCTTACAGGGTAGCCACTCAGGTATATGAAGGACTGCTGAAATTCAACCCTGCGGATCTGAGCCTGGTGAACGGAATAGCCGAAGGCTATAATGTAGACCCCACTAAAACCGTCTATACATTTAAGATCAGAAAAGGCGTGATGTTTCACGACGACGCTTCTTTCAAAGACGGCAAAGGCAGAGAAGTAACGGCTGAAGATGTGAAATACTGCTTCACCCTGCTTTGCACGCAAAGCATCAGCAATCAGGGTTTCAGCGTATTCCAGAATATCCTGAAAGGCGCTAACGAATACTATGCGGCCAGCGCCAACAATACCAAACCAAGCTTCGAAGTAGAAGGTATCAAAGTAATTGACCCTTATACAATTCAGTTTACACTTATCGAGCCCAACTCTGTATTCCTTTTCAACCTGGCCCGTCCTTTCACCTTCATTTTCCCGAAAGAAGCTTATGAAAAATACGGACTGGAAATGAGAAACAAAGCTGTTGGAACCGGTCCTTTCAAGATCTCAAGCATTGAAGACGATATTTCGATCATTTTAAAGAAAAATGAAAATTACTACGGTGTAGACAGTGCCGGAAACAAACTTCCCTTCCTGGACGCTATCAAAATCAAGTTCATTAAGGATAAAAAAACAGAGCTTCTTGAATTCAAAAAAGGAAATCTTGACATGATGTACCGTCTTCCAACTGAGCATATCATTGACATCCTGGAAGAAGTGAATCAGAAAAAAGGCGATTTCGGTCAATACCAGCTGCAGCGCACGCCTGAAATGGCTACTCACTTCCTTTCTTTCCTGAACAACGGTAAAATATTTAAGGATAAAAATATCCGTAAGGCATTCTCTTTCGCCGTTGACAGAAAGAAAATCCTGGAATATGTACTTGAAGGCGAAGGATATGCTGCCGCTACCTACGGGATCACGCCGGTAGATATCTTCAAAAATTACGATGTGAAAGGAATCAAAGGATACGATCTGAATAAAGATTCCGCCCAGTATTACCTGAAAAAAGCAGGTTATGCTGATGGCAAAGGATTCCCTAAAGTAAAATTAGAACTGAATTCCGACGGAGAGAGAAACGTGAAGGTGGCAGAAGAGATCCAGAGACAACTCAAAGACAACCTGAATATCACGCTGGAACTTGAAATTGTTCCTTTCGCCCAATTGGTTGAAAACATGATGGGAGGAAAGAGCGATTTCTTCCGCGGAGGATGGATCGCGGATTATCCGAATCCTGAAAATTTCCTTTGGTTCTTCTACGGAAAAAATGTTCCGAAAGACCCTAATGCACAATCATATCCGAATATGATGAGGTATGTAAATCCTCAGTTCGATATGCACTACGAAGCGGGTCTGAAAGCTAAAACCGAAGAAGAAGCACTGAAACATTTCATGCAGGCAGAAAACATCATGATTCAGGATGCACCCATCATGGTGCTCTGGTATGATGAAGGATACCGCCTGCTGCAAAGCTACGTGAAAAGCTTCCCGAACAATTCCATGCAGTACAGGGACTTTTCTACGGTATACATGGTACCCCAGAAAAAAGCAAACTGATGGGAACATTGTTGAGTCTGAGAACGTACTTACATTCTCAGGCTCAACAATACTAAAATCCCGGAGGCGTTAGAGTAAATATGTCTGATGCAAGGTTCAATATTCTTTTAAAAAAACTTACCGACTACAAAAGAAAGTATTACTTCAATACTCTTCTCAAGGGATCCCTATTAACTCTTACTTTCCTTTCCTCCGCTTATCTTTTCTTCACTCTTCTTGAATATTACGGACGGTTTAACAGCTATTACCGCATTACATTTCTTTCCACGTATGTAGTCCTTTTTGGCTTTACATTTTATCAGTGGATCATCACACCCGTACTAAAACTTACGGCACTGCGCAGGCAGATTTCCGACGAGGAAGCTTCTCTGCAGATCGGTCAATTTTTCCCTCAGATACAGGACAAACTTCTGAATACCATACAGCTCAGAAATCTGAACAGCCAGCAGAATGATCTGCTCGCCGCAAGCATTAGCCAGAAAACCAGTGAGCTCAGTGTTTTTCCATTCGTAAATGCCATTGATCTTAAAGAAAACAGGAAGTACGCCCGTTTTCTGTTCTGGCCCCTGCTCCTTATGGGCACGATTCTCCTGTTTGTACCACAGATTTTTACGGAAGGAACCAGCAGAATTGTGAATTATGACAAAGATTATCCGATGCCGGCTCCTTTTACTTTTGTGCTTGGCAACGAACGCTTAACCGCGTTCAAAAATGAAGATTATGAGGTAAAACTCCGCATGGAAGGCAGCGCAATTCCGGAACAGGTTTATATTGTCATGAACGGCCGGCGCGCCAAAATGAAAAAAGAAGCCGGTAATCTGTATTCCTTCACCATGAATAATCTCCAGCGCTCCGAATCATTTACATTCGAAGCGGCAGGTTTTAATTCGAAAGATTTCAGACTGGAAGTTTTAAGTCGTCCGGAGCTTAAATCCTTTGAAGCTTACGTAGCTTACCCGAAATATCTTGGTAAGACCAATGAATCGCTCAAAAATGCGGGCAATCTCAGCGTCCCTGAGGGAACGGTGATCAGCTGGAATTTTAATACCGAAGATGCAGAAATCATGAATATCCGCTTCGGCAATGAAGCTAAAGAATCCATGGTGGCCCGGGACGGAAAGGACTTCAAATTTACCAGAAGGTTTCTGCGCTCTGAAAATTATGAGATCCGCCTGAAGAATAAAAATTCTGACAGCAAAGAGGTTATCAGCTATTTTATCAATGTTATTCCTGACCAGTTCCCATCCATCAATGCAGAGCAGTTTAAGGATACGGTGCTTTTCAATTACATTTCCTTCGGAGGAACGATTGGCGATGATCACGGCCTTTCCAAAATGAAGCTGATGTACAGGGTCAAAAAAGAAAATGAAGAAAATAAAGACGCGGATTATCAGTCTTTACCTGTTTCAATCGATCCTCGCAGCAATAATCAGAATTTCTTTTTCAACTGGAAACTGGATTCGGTACAGATAAAACCCGGTGAAAAGCTGGAATATTTCTTCCAGGTTTGGGATAACGATGGAGTGAACGGAAGCAAGAGCACAAAATCGAGAAGCTTCGAATTCTATCTTCCTTCGGAGCAAGAGATCAAAAAGGAAATTGAGAACGCCACGGTTGATACAGAAAACAAGATTGAACAAATCCTTAAAAAAACATTGGACCTGAACCGCGATCTGAACAAAATTGAAGAAAAGCTTAAGAATAAGAGTGAATTTAACTGGCAGGATAAAAAGCTGCTCGAAGATGTATTGCAGAAACAGCAGGAAGTGAAGAAGGAAATTGAAGATCTCAATAAGCTTAACAAATCGCTGAACCAGAAAAATGAGAAGTTCAACCAGATGGATCCTGAGCTGGCAAAAAAGATCGAGCAATTGCAGAAGCTGATGGAAGACCTGCTGGACGATGAAACCAGAAAATTATACGAAGAGCTGCAGAAGCTTCTGGAAGACCCGAAGAATAAGAAAGACCTTCAGGATCTGGTTGAAAAGCTGAATAAAAAAGATGAAAATCTGGAGAAAGAAGTGTCGCGGGCGCTGGAAATGTTCAAGCAGCTGGAGTTTGAGAAAAAGCTCGACAACATTGTGAACGAAATGAAAGACCTGGCCAAAAAACAGGAAGAGCTTTCTGAGAAAACCATTAAAAAGCAGGAAGACCAGATGAAGCTTCAGGAAGAGCAAAAGAAGCTGAACGAAGACTTCAAAAATCTGGAAAAAGAAATGAAGGACCTGAAAGATCTGAACGAGTCTCTGGAAAACAAGAAGCCTATGGAAGAGACAGGCAAAGATCAGCAGGATATCAAAGAGGATCAGCAAAAAAGCTCAGATCAATTGGGAAATGACCAGAATAAGAAGGCGGCCGAGTCACAGAAGAATGCAGCCCAGAAAATGAATGACCTGGCTAAAAAGATGGAGGAGTCTAAGAAAAAAACTCAAAAGGCTGATAATGAGGAGAATATGGAAGACTTGCGGGCTATTCTGGAAAATCTGATTACGCTGTCATTTGATCAGGAGGAACTAATGAAAGCCTTTAAAAAGGTAAATAGCTCTGATCCACAATTTGTATCGCTTTCACAGAAGCAACTTAAACTCAAGGATGACAGTAAGATTATTGAAGACAGCCTGATGGCTCTGGCCAAGCGGGTTTTCCAGATTAATTCTTTTGTGACCCGCGAAGTGAATTCCATGAAAAATTCCATGGACGAAAGTATCGAAGCCTTGCGCGACCGCGACCCAGCTCAGGTTATACCGCTAACTACAGGTAAACAGCAGTTTGCTATGACTTCCATTAATAACCTGGCCTTACTTCTGAACGATGTCCTGAAACAAATGCAGGAGCAGATGAAGAACCAGATGAAAAATAAGGGTGGAGGACAATGCAATAATCCGAATGGTAAAAAACCGGGAGAAAGCCAGACGCCTGGGAAAAAACCAGGTATGGGAGATTTGGGCGATCTTCAGAAAGATTTAAATAAAAAGATTCAGGCTCTTAAACAAAGCGGAAAGACCGGAAAAGAACTATCGCAGGAACTGGCCAAACTTGCTGCGCAACAGGAAATGATTCGTAACGCGATAAAAGACTACCAGCAGAAGAATGGAGGAGCAGGAGGCTCAAATGGCAACTTGGATAAGATCTCCAATCAGATGGAAAAGACAGAATCAGATCTGGTGAATAAGCAGATCACTCAGGAAACCCTGATGCGTCAACAGGAAATTCTTACCCGTTTGCTGGAAGCTGAAAATGCCGTGCGGGAAAGAGATATAGATAATAAGCGGGAGTCCAATACCGGGAAGGAAATCAATAATGAAGTTCCCCCTGCCTTTGAGAAATATTTAAAGGCAAAAGAAAAGCAAATTGATTTTTTAAAAACCGTACCTCCCTCGCTGAACCCTTATTACAAGCAGGAAGTAAATGAATATTTTCAGAAAATTGAAAAATAGGTTTAAATTGCAACTCATTGAATAATACCATGAATTCACTTAAAATTCAGATCCCTTCTCTTCCCGAGAATATTCGTATTGTTGAAAGTTTTATAGACAATGTGAAAGATCAATTTCAGATTGATGACGACATATATGGGAATATCATGGTAGCTGTAACTGAATCGGTCAATAATGCCATCAGACATGGTAATCATCTGAATAAAGACAAGAATGTATTCCTTTCTGTAATCTCTGAAGAGAACCAGCTTAGATTTACTATAGAGGACGAAGGTCCTGGATTTGATCCTGATAAACTACCTGATCCTACTGCTCCGGAGAACCTCGATAAGCTGGGCGGCCGTGGAATTTTCCTTATGAAGCATCTTTCGGATGAAGTGAGTTTTTCCAAAGAAGGAAGATGCGTTGAGCTTACATTTTATTTTAACTGATGCATTTAGCTTCCATAAGCTTTTATAACCAATCCCTCCCTTATAGATTACCTCAAAAGACCTTAATACGCCAATGGCTGCTCCTGGCAGCTAAAAAGGAAGGTTATTCCATTCTGCAGCTTAATTACATCTTTTGTTCAGATAAGGAGCTTTTAGAAATCAATAGGAACTATTTACAACACGATACCTTTACAGATATAATTACTTTTGGCTTATCCGAGAAAAACGCCCCCATTGAGGGAGATATCTTTATAAGCCTTGATCGAATTGCTGAAAATGCCCGGACATTTAAGGAATCGAAATCTCGAGAACTTAAAAGAGTAATGATACATGGCTTATTGCACTTAATGGGATATAAAGACAAAGCCAAGCTTCAAAAACAGGTCATGAGGAAAAAAGAAGATACTTACCTAGATTTGTGGGCGAAAATTTCAAATTCCTAGTGTTCCACGTGGAACATAAGAATAGGAAAGCGACAATAACTGTTCCACGTGGAACACCTATATGTTTAAAGAATACGATGTAATTGTAGTAGGGGCAGGTCATGCTGGCTGTGAAGCCGCAGCCGCAGCCGCGAATATGGGTTCAAAAGTGCTTTTGGTAACTATGAATATGCAAACCATAGCCCAAATGTCATGCAATCCAGCCATGGGTGGAATTGCCAAAGGACAAATAGTTCGTGAAATAGATGCTTTGGGCGGACAATCAGGAATTATTACGGATAAGTCAGCCATTCAATTCAGAATGCTTAATAAATCCAAAGGTCCTGCTATGTGGAGTCCTCGTACACAAAATGACCGAATGCGCTTTGCAGAGGAATGGAGATTGGCATTAGAGCAGATGCCCAATGTAGATTTCTGGCAGGAGATGGTATCCGGACTCATCATAAAGAAAGGAAAGGTGGCCGGAGTAATTACTGGAATGGGTATAGAAATTCCTTCTAAAGCAGTAGTCTTAACCAATGGAACCTTCCTGAATGGAGTAATCCATATTGGTGAAAAGAAATTCGGAGGAGGAAGAACAGGAGAAAAGGCAGCGACGGGAATAACAGAACAATTGGTTCAATTGGGCTTTGAATCCGGTAGAATGAAGACTGGAACTCCTCCAAGGGTAGATGGAAGGTCTTTGGATTATAGTAAAATGGAAGAGCAAAAGGGAGATGAAAAGCCTGGCAAGTTCTCCTATACAGATACAAAGCCGCTAAGCAGACAAAAAAGCTGCTACATTACCTATACCAATACGAATGTACATGAAGTCCTGAAAACGGGATTTGAAAAATCTCCCATGTATACGGGCAGGATTCAGGGACGCGGACCCCGGTATTGCCCTTCGGTAGAAGACAAGATAAACCGCTTTGCTGATAAAGAAAGGCATCAGATCTTTGTAGAGCCTGAAGGATGGGAGACCGTAGAAATTTATGTCAATGGGTTTTCAACTTCCCTTCCTGAGGATGTCCAGGATAAAGCTTTGCGCTTAATTCCAGGATTTGAAAACGTAAAGATGTTCAGACCGGGATATGCCATAGAATACGATTACTTCCCTCCGACCCAATTGAATCTGACCCTGGAAACAAGACAGATCGAGAACCTTTATTTCGCCGGACAAATTAATGGAACTACGGGGTATGAAGAAGCAGCCTGTCAGGGCTTGATGGCTGGCATCAATGCACATAATAAAGTTCATGAAAAGGACCCTTTCATATTAAAAAGGTCCGAATCCTATATAGGAGTATTGATTGATGACCTGATTACAAAAGGTACAGAAGAACCGTATAGAATGTTTACCTCCAGAGCAGAATACAGAATTCTTCTCAGACAGGATAACGCCGATATAAGACTTACACCGATGGGAGTAGAATTAGGTCTGGCCAAAGAAGATCGTCTGAGAAACGTAGAAAAGAAAAACGAACAGGTAAAGGCCTTAATCAAAACTCTAAAGGATACCAAGCTTTCTGTAGATGCTACAAATGAAGTTCTAAACACAAAAGACTCATCTCCCATCAAAGAGAAAGCCTCCATCTTTAACATGATTAAAAGACCGGATATGGAAATTGAAGATTTTCTTATTAATAAAGACGCCGAAGAATTATTGAAGAATTATTCGGAGGATACGCTGGAGCAGGCATCCATACAAATCAAGTATGCAGACTATATTGATAAAGAAGAACAGATCGTACAGAAAATGTCTGCGCTCGAAGACCTGGTAATTCCTAACATAAATTATGATCAGATTATAGCTCTCTCCTCCGAAGGAAAAGAGAAGCTCAAAAAAATCAAACCTCTTACGCTCGGGCAAGCATCCCGGATAAGTGGCGTGTCTCCGTCTGATATTTCAATTTTAATGGTTTATATCGGAAGGTAAAAGATGAGAGAACTAAAGAGCTGTCTTGTATGTAATTCATTGATATTCAATAAATTACTTTCGTGCACAGATAATACAGTCAGTGGGGAATATTTCAACCTCGTACAATGCAATACTTGTAATTTCATATTTACCAACCCTGTACCGGATGAAAATGAAATAATAAAGTACTATAAATCAGACGAATACATCTCCCATTCAGATACGAAGAAGGGATTAATGAACATGGCATATCACCAGGTCCGGAAGATAACGCTGAAAAAGAAGCTTCAATTAATCAATAATCTAGCTCCTCACAAGGGCCTTCTTCTGGATGTAGGTTGTGGCACTGGCTATTTCCTGAAAAGCTGTAAAGAGGATGGATGGAAGGTAGAAGGAACAGAACCTGATCCGGATGCAAGAAAGATCGCCGAAGGGTTAACAAAATCGGAGATTTCTGAAACAATCTTTTCCAAGAACAATTATCAATCGTACAACATCATTACCCTATGGCATGTGCTGGAGCATGTCCATAAACTGAATGAATGCATGGAACGGATTTCAAATCTTCTGAAAGAAAATGGTAAACTGATTATTGCTGTTCCCAACTGTGAATCGTATGATGCGAAAATCTATAAAGAAAACTGGGCCGCTTACGATGTACCCCGGCATTTATACCACTTCACGGCTGAAACGATGAACAGACTACTGAATAAACACAAGTTTACGTTAGTCAGAAAAGAACCTATGAAATTCGACGCCTTTTATGTAAGCATGATGAGCGAGAAATATAAAAATGGAAGTACCATTAAAGGAGTATTCAACGGACTCAGATCAAACCTGAAATCCGGAAACGAAAAAAACTATTCGAGTCTGATTTATATTGCCGAAAAAATAAAATAAAGATCCTGCGTGAAAAGGATACCCTTCATTTTTTTATCTTTTCTTTATTCCTGCGCCAATATACAGGCGCCTACAGGAGGAATACAGGATACTGCACCTCCGAAATTAGAAGCTTCAAATCCTGCAGACCGTGCTCTTAACTTTAAAGAAAAAGATATTACTCTCACCTTTGATGAACCGGTTGAACTTAATAA
>JBJMLY010000601.1:0-5501 GCA_045805025.1 Cytophagaceae bacterium
GCTATGGTTCACTTCGATAATATCTTCAATCGCTCCCTCCGGACAATGAATTTTGATTTGCTCAAGTAATTTGGAATCAAAAGTTGCTAAATCCTTCATAACAGCATATTCAATCAACTCTCCTTTTAAACTAAAATAAGCACTGACCTCCTGACTTTTACTCACAAAATCTACCGCGTATACACTGTCCTCATCTTGCCTCCATTGAACCTCTTTAACATGAGTAAATTGTGAGTGAAATGCTTTTTGAATGATGGCGGGTACATTTTTCTCAGCGATCAATCTGGATTCTGCATTAAAAAATATAAACAAACCTGAAAAAAAGAAGAATAGCAGCTTCATCACACCATCGGTTAATATTCAATAAATCTACCTATTTTTTAGAAGGAACGTCTGAAAATTAGTTGAACAATCATTATATGTTGACTAAATGCAACAAATTGTAGATTAGAAAACAAACAAATCTTTCATTTCTGAGTAGGGGCTCAACTACATGAAAAGACAAAGTTAACCCTGAGAAAAAGATATTCACTTTACCATTTTTACCATACTACATATCTATTGGTATGAGGAGCAGAAAAGGGAAGTGCCTTCTAAAAATTTACTTTTAAATGAGACGCGGCAAATCAGCATTGGAATCCCTCACGCCTTAACTTTCCTGACTTTTTCTTATCACTGACATTTTGCTTCTGCGAAGTAAATGTCAGTCCATGATAACGATATTAGTAATGCCGACTGCCTGTAAATCGGTCATAGCGATACGGTGAGAAACTATGACCAGCTAGAGAGAAGACCATTTACTGATCGTGATAACAAAATTACCGCCGCCGTGTTAATTGTGTATGTTTCAATTTTAAACTACAGCACAATCATGAAAAAAACCTCTTTTATCTTCACCTGTTCACTTTTATTCTCTCTTTTATTAAGTACCGTATCCTTCGGTGCGGGCAAGACCGGTAACAACGCGGCTGCAGAGTCAAATGCCCCTGCTCCGCAGAAATCTATTTCAGAGGAAAAAAATTCAAACTCTGATCTTAAAACCGAAAGAAAAAAGATCAAGCAGGAAATTAAAGCGAAGCTTAAAGAACACAGAAAAAACGAAGGGGCTGTAAGCACCATCCTTCTGGTGATCCTGGCGATCCTGATCCCGCCGGTGGCGGTATTACTGGTCGACGGACTGAAAGGCCCTTTCTGGCTGGACATTCTGCTGACACTTCTGTTCTACGTACCAGGATTGATCTATGCACTGTACAGAATATTTAAAGACTAATCACAGATTTGGATTAACCTATTGACAAAGGCAGCGGGGAAATTCCCGCTGCCTTTTACCTTTTTAATTAGTTTACTATATTTCATTTTTAAACCCTTTAATGACTATGAAAAAAACGCTCCTATTTTTAAGCTTCAGCTTTATTCTAAGCATTTTTATTTCTACTGAATCATTGGCAGAAAAACCTTCGGGCAACGGTTCGGCAACCCCCACCAGGGATTGTGCTCTGCGTCCGGAACCAAAAATATCAGGAAAGGAAAAAAGCATCACAAAAACGGAAAGGCAACATCAAAAGCAGGCACGTCATGAGATCCGGGAAAAATTGAAAGGGGTAAAAAAGAACAGATCTGACATTGATCAAACCCTTCTGATCATTATCGCGATACTTCTTCCCCCACTGGCTGTATATCTGGTTGATGGCATTTCGACACCGTTCTGGATCGATGTTATTCTTACCCTTCTGCTCTGGCTGCCAGGTGCGGTGTATGCCGTATTAAGAGTTCTGAAGTTAATTTAACCCCATTCAGCAAAGCAGTTCGGCAGAACTGCTTTGCTTTTTCACCCTTTGCTCAGATAAAAATAGCTGTAGGCAAGTCCTCTGGCCACACTATTAAAATTATCGCCCCGGTGTATTTTATCTTCTGAGAATCTCTTTCTGAAAATTTCCATCACGGCTGCTGCAGACGATGTCCCTCCCGTAATAAAAACATGATCGATCTTTTTCGGACTGATCTGGGCCTGTTCTAAAAAACGATCGAGGAACTTATCGATCTTCACAATTTCATCTTCAATAAATGCATTAAAGTCTTCCACCTGAAGATTTTCATTAATGACAATTCCTGCCTGATCAAATTCCAGAGAGACGCTTTCCTTTTCCGACAGACTGATCTTCGCCTTTTCAATGGTGCGAAAAAGTGAGAACCCAAGATTATTATCGATCAGGCTCATAAGCCTCTGCAGGGCGGGATTCTTATTCGTATATTGGTAATAGTTATCCAGCTGCTTCCTGATCTTTCCTTCTTTCAGAAAAGCCATCTGCTCCCACTCACAGATCGTGCGAAAAATATGTACGGGAAGATCAAGCATCTTCCCATATGAATCGTATTTGAGCCCATAGCCGAAATAAGGCGTGAGCTTATTCCACATGATCCCTGCATCGAAATCATCTCCCCCTATATGGACGCCCCCTGTTTTGAGAATATCGCTTTTCCGGTCTTTCAAAGGAATCTTGTTCTTATCCAGCTGCATTAATGTAAAGTCTGAAGTTCCTCCTCCAAAATCACCGATTAAAACCAGCTCAGGTTCTGATAGACCGTGCTCATACAGAAAGCCCGCAGCGATAGGCTCATATTGAAACCAGATCTTTTCAAAACCGGCTTTGCGTGCAGCCATCAGCAATCTCTTTTCAGCAAGCCTGTCGCATTCGGGATCCTCCGAAAAAACAACCGGTCTTCCAAGCACCAGTTCTCTGACATCTTCACCAAGCTCTTCATCGGCTTCCTTTTTGAGGTATTCCAGGATCAGGCAGACAAGATCTTCGGCTGTGTATTTTTTGCCGTATATGTAAGTGAAGGTAAAGGATGACTGAGGCAGCAGGGTTTTGATCGACTTCAGCAGCCTCCCCTTCATATTATTCTCAATGTATTTTCCGATAGCCTGGTTGCCGATAAAGATACGATCGGCATCCTGAAAATAGATCAGCGAGCTCTGGCTGTTGATACGAACAATCTCCCTGGTTTCAAGATCCAGGACGGCCAGCACAGAATTGCTCGTGCCGAAGTCTATACCATAAATATGTTTCGCCAACGTGTTAACGTGTTTAATCTAGAAGTGCCGGTAAAATTTCGGACAAGGGATTGGTTTATGTCTTTGGTTCTTCTTAAAAAATTTCTCTTCTCCGAATTCGTAGGTCAGCGATATTTCGTGAGCCCCTGCGCTGCGGAGAGTCAGAGAAGAGATCACAAAATCGTAGCTATAGCCGAAAGTAAGACTCTTATGATTAATTCCGATCAATGCTATGATGGATTCGTTGTTTGGGTAACCATGCCCGTAATGCTTAAAAGGAAGTCCGCGATACCATACCCCGAACATAACCGGCTCCAGCATCAGATAAGTACCGATATCCAGCTGATCAAATTTACCCTGCGCTTTATAGAGTATGGAAGGGATGATGGATTTTTCCTTGTACTGAACCTGGCTGCTCCTTCCCCGCATGCTGCTCAATGGAATGCGCGCCCCTGCATGAAGATTGATCTCGCCAGGCAGACGGTTTAAGTTATAGGTAAAAGATTGATTGGGATGATTCAGGTGATGATAGGTAGAACCAAACCAAAAGACATCGGAATACAGAAGTCCGCCTGCCGAGAAATCCATGTAGTTACGCTTCTGATAAGCAAAGCTCTCATTGGTACCCGCTCCGGTCAGCCCGTTGTTATTAAACTGATCGGGAAATGTAAGTTCTGCATAATCCACATCCCTGCTTGTATAATTTGCCTGAAGTCCTGGAACGAAAGTCCATGTTTCACTCAGGTCGACATGGTAGGAATAGATCAGCGATGCTTCGGTGGATCTGTACCGGGAGCTACCCTCTTTATTCTGCATCAAAAGAATTCCTAATCCGCTTTTATATTTACCGAAATAATGATCGAACGATGCTGCGTAGGAAGTATAGGGCTTGCCGGCGGCAGGCCACTGATTTCTGTAATTGACAACAGCGCGGGAAGCATGCGTGGTTCCTGCAAAGGCAGGGTTCAGGTACAAAGGTGCCGCATAAAATTGCGAAAACTGTGCATCCTGCGACCAGCCAACAGATGTCGCGAGGAGAAAAAGGACCGATAGAAAATATCTTATGACCATAAAGAGCGCAGCTCAGCCTTCAAATTACAACTAATTTTCTAAAAAGGACTCAGGGGAAATACTGAAAATTTTAAAGAAGGAATTTAAAATAACAATCATTAATCTTTCCGCGGGAATTAAGTAAATTTAGGGTGCTTTGAACAGATCAGCAGTATTAGAGTAGTATTCATAAATCGAGTAACCTGAATGACTAGAATCAGTATTTTTTTTCTGGGATTGATGTGGGGATTAATTTTTCAGTCCAGGGCACAGCTTTTACAAAATACCATTGGGGGTACAGGGCAGGATATCTGTTTTGGAGTAAGCTCTACCGGCGGAAGAGTGATGTACGCCGGCTATACGAATAGTTTCGGAGCAGGTAACAGCGACTTCTATTTAAAAGGAGGAGGTAATGCCATCTCAAAAACCTATGGCGGGCTCAACGATGATTTTTGCCGCAGCCTTACTTCCGCAACAACAGCTTCAGGAATTGGCCTCAATTACATCAGCGCCGGTTCCACGGAAAGCTTTGGTGCCGGAAGCAAAGACATATTGGTCGTAAAAACAGATGACCTTGGAAATGTGATCTGGGCCAGAACATTCGGAGGCGGCAGCGACGATGAAGCCTATAAAGTGATCGAAGATCTCAATCCCGGCGTGGATACCAGTTATGTCATCACCGGCTATACTTCTTCATTCGGCGCAGGAGGCCGCGATATTATTTACCTGGTACTGAACACCAATGGTACAATACGAACGGCGAAAACCTTTGGCACTGCCGGTGACGAACTGGGGAATTCCCTTATAAAAATGACTAATCCTGTTCCGGGAATTGGTATAGCGGGACATACAAACAGCTATGGCCCTACCCGCGATGTCGTGATGATATTTATTCAGACCAATGGTGTAGTCAAAGAGATTGTAAGCTTTGACAGCGGACAGGACGACTATTGTTATGATCTCATTACGGACAACAATGCTACCGTAGTATTTACAGGATCCATCGGAAGTAATCCAGACCTTGATATTTTAAATTTCAGGTATAAAGTTTTTAGCGGAATCGTCTGGGCAAAATCCTTCGGTACAAACCTGAACGACGAAGGCTATGCCGCCGTGATACCTTCCGCCGGAAATGATTTTTTTATGGGTGGCTACAGCAACTCGGGCGCTTCAGGAATTGACGCATTCGCAGCTTCTATAAACTACAGTACAGGAATCCTTACTTCCTCAAAAATATACGGAAGCTGCGGCACCGATATACTTTACGATCTGGACAACCGGACAGGTTTCAGTTACGGAGCGGGAGTCAGCAACAGCTTCGGCAACGGAACTCAGGACTGGTATCTCAACACATTCGACGCCAACTCCAATTCATCCTGCGATCAGAAAACGTTCA
>JBJMLY010000602.1:0-2953 GCA_045805025.1 Cytophagaceae bacterium
CTGGTCGGCCTTATTTATCCGGTCGTGGGCATGTGGAAATGGGGAAAGGGCTGGCTGGATTCCATGTCAACCCCTTTCTATGATTTCGCCGGATCCTCAATGGTCCATTCCGTAGGTGGTTGGGCTGCCCTGGCGGGTGTGATCATGCTGGGACCCAGACTTGGAAAATATATTGACCGCCGCATCATTCCTATTCCCGGACACAGTATGCCTCTGGCGACAATCGGCGTATTTATGCTTTGGCTGGGATGGTTCGGATTTAACGGAGGGTCTGTCTATCCTCTGGATCAAGGTACTATTTCCCTGGTGCTGGTGAACACTTGTCTCTCTGCTGCGGCCGGAGCTTTAGGGGCCCTGGTCGCCTGTTACATTGTCATCCGGGTGCCTGACCATACGATGGTTCTTAACGGCTTGCTGGGCGGACTTGTAGGAATTACAGCCGGCGCCGATCAGATGAATCCTACAGAATCTATTGTAATCGGACTGATTTGCGGGGCTTTGGTCGTGGCAGCCGTTTTAACATTTGACCGGATAAAAATTGATGATCCGGTAGGAGCCACTTCCGTACACCTGGTATGCGGGGTATTCGGCACACTGGCGGTAGGAATTTTCGGAAAGCTGAAAGGATGGAATCAGCTGATTTCCCAGCTTACCGGCATCGGAGTGATAGCAGTTTTCGTGTTTTTCTCTTCCCTGCTTCTGTTCTTCATCATCAGCCGAACTATCGGCCTTCGGGTTAATCCTGGAAAAGAAGAAGAAGGTCTGGATCTTGGCGAGCACGGAATGAAGGCTTATAATATGAACTCGGAAACGAGGTATTATTAGTGCTTTGTACTCTGTGCTTAGTGCTCAGGAAAAATAATTAGGTAATTGGTTTGGCAATCTAGAGACAGAACAGCTTAGTCTGGTTAAGAATAGACTATTGATAATAATCATCGCTAAATTAAAATTCAAAGCACTGTGCACAAAGCACTAATGCGCTCCTCCCATTAACATAGCCTTTGCATGAAAGACTCCTGGCAATATGGCTTCGAGGGATTCCCGGACGCCGTTTGAACTTCCGGGCAAGGTAACGACCAGGGTTTCTCCAATGCAGCCTGCTACTGATCTGGAAAGCATGGCGAGAGGGGTTCTCATGCCTCCATGCACTCTCATGGCTTCCGTAATGCCGGGCGCTTCGCGTTCCAGAATTTCGCTCACCGCTTCGACTGTGGTATCTCTCGGCCCCAGGCCGGTGCCGCCGGTGGTAAAAATAAAGGAGACGCCCTGCTCCACCCATGCTCTGATCTGTTGCTGAATCACTTCCTTTTCATCGGGAACAATCTGATAGTCGGCGATTATGGTATTATGCAATTGAAGCATATCCTGAATAATAAGGCCCGAGCTGTCTTTTCTGGTGCCGGCCGCCGTAGAATCGGAGCAAACCAGAACCGCCGCCTGATGAGGTCTTTTGGTATAGCGTGCCCGGTCTGATTTTCCTCCTGTTTTGTCTACCAGCTTAATGCCGCTGATTTCAATATCTTTATTACCGAGAGGTTTTAAAAGATCGTAGATCGTAAGGGCTACAATAGATACCGTCATCAACGCTTCCATTTCTATGCCGGTACGTCCGATGGATTTGGCATCGGCCTGAATTAAAATTCCATACTTATTCTGCAAATCCGGATCGGTAATATCGGGCGAAGAAGGCGTTAGCATCTTATAACTGATATCAAGTCCGTCAATAGTGACGGGATGACAATGGGGAATCAGGTTGTGAGTGTTCTTGGCAGCTAATAAGCCCGCGGCTTTAGCAATTTCAAAAATATTCCCTTTGGGAATGCTTCCGCTTTTTACCAGCTCCAGAATTTCTTCCGGACAAAGAACAAGTCCCTGTGCTCTGGCAGTTCTCAATGAAATCTGTTTACCGCTTATATCTCTCATGTCTATTTTTCAATTCCGACGTATACAAAACCATTTTCAATTTTCACCGGGTAGGTGCTGATGGAATATTCTTCGCCGCTCAGGCATTCGCCTGTCTTTAGCGAGAAAGACTTTTTATGAAATGGGCAGGCCACCTTTGGCTCGCCTTCCTTATCGCCGATCATGCCACGGGAAAGGATCATCTGCATTTTATGCGGACAAAGATTCTGAGTAGCATACCATTCATTTCTTTTCGAAAAATTGAATATCGCAATTTGTCTATCACCGATTTTTATACATGATCCGCCGTTCTCAGGGAATTCTGAAATCGTGGAAACCTGGTGCCAGATGATTATTTTTTCTGTGAGTACCTGAGTCATAGTATTTCTGTTCGCTTGCTGTTAATTATTTTTTGTCCCAGTCAACTGGGATTTTCTGTCCTCTCATCGGGCGGAACTGTATGCTTGGGTCCGCATCTTCCGAATTGGCAAAGTGCCTGAACTGTTTTCTTTTATTTTCGTCCTGCACCACTTCATTCCATTCACATTTGTAGGAATTAATCAGTCCCTGCATTTCGATTTCCAGCTGATCGCATATTCCAAGTTTGTCGTTCAGGATCACATCCTTCAGGTATTCCATACCGCCTTCCAGCTTGTTAAGCCAGGTCGCCGTTCGGGTAAGAGGATCCGCCGTACGGATATAAAACATCAGGAAGCGGTCGATATAGCGGATACAGGTCGCGCTGTCGATGTCGGAAGCAAGAAGCTTTGCATGCTGAGGCTTGGCTCCGCCATTACCGCAGACAAAAAGATTCCAGCCTTTATCGGTGGCGATGATGCCGAAATCCTTGGACTGCGCTTCTGCGCATTCGCGGACGCAGCCCGAAACAGCACTTTTTAATTTATGCGGAGCTCTCAGTCCTTTGTATCGTTCCTCAATCTCTACCGCAAAGCTTACGGAATCCTGTACTCCAAACCGGCACCAGGTAGATCCTACGCAGCTTTTTACTGTACGCAGGGCTTTACCGTAGGCATGACCGCTTTCAAAGCCC
>JBJMLY010000603.1:0-2827 GCA_045805025.1 Cytophagaceae bacterium
ATCACTTTTTTAATTTTGATCTTGCCGGAATCGTTGGCTTTGATGATCGATTCAATGACAGAGGTGGTTGTAGTCCCGAATGGAATATCTTTAATGAGAAGAGTCTTCTTGTCTTTTTCTTCAATTCGTGCTCTTACCCTTACTTTGCCTCCCTTTTGTCCTTCGTTATACCCACTGACGTCGATCATTCCTCCCATAGAAAAATCGGGGAAAATGTTCACCTTCTTTTTCTTAAGTATGGCAATGGATCCCTCGATCAGCTCGCAAAAGTTATGTGGAAGAACTTTGGTAGCCAGACCTACGGCAATACCTTCCACGCCATGTGCCAGCAACAGAGGAAATTTAACTGGAAGTGTTACCGGTTCTTTCTTTCTTCCGTCGTACGACGCCTGCCATTCTGTGGTGTCCGGATTAAACACCACTTCCAGTGCAAACTTGGAAAGCCGTGCCTCAATATAGCGTGCTGCAGCCGCTGAATCTCCGGTTCTGACATCGCCCCAATTCCCCTGTGTTTCTATCAGAAGATCTTTCTGGCCGATGTTTACCATAGCATCTCCGATCGAGGCATCGCCGTGCGGGTGATACTGCATGGTTTGTCCTATGACATTGGCTACTTTATTAAACCTGCCATCATCCATTTCCTTCATGGCATGCAGGATACGCCGCTGGACCGGCTTAAGACCGTCTTCAATGGCCGGGACTGCTCTTTCAAGGATTACATAGGACGCATATTCCAAAAACCAGTTTTCATACATCCCGGATACCGGAAGGACATCATGAACCTTATCTTCTGATGGTATTTCGGTTTTTTTCTCAGGTTCTTCGTCTTTTGTCTTCTTCGCCATGCTTCAGGTTTTGAAATTTATTAATTACGAAATTATAAATAAAAAAAGAGAAGCTGGGGAAAAGTGGATAAAAATTTATAAGATATAATGTGTAGTTTTGTATATGAGAAATGTTTATCTTCTAATTTGCGGGGCTCTTATTTTTGCCGGATGTTCAGAAGGTTACCAGTTACAGGGCTTTGATAAGAAGGTTTGGCAGCTCGATAAAAAAGGCTGTGAGGGAAAAAGAAAAGAGCTGGTCGGTATTCTTATTCAGAACAAGCCGCGGTTTAAAGGAATGGATGATGATGATCTTCTGAACCTGCTTGGGAAACCCGAAAAAACCGTTTATTACGGACGGGGCAGAAAGGATTATTCTTATTTCATCAATCCCGGAAATCAATGTCAGAACAATCAGGATATGCCGGCAGGCTCCCGATTGCTTGTAGAGTTTGATGCATTGGGGTATGTAAATATTATTACTCTTCAGAATTGATTTTACTTTAAAGCTATGAATAGATTTTTTTCAAGATTCATTGTTCTTGTCCTTTTAACAACTCTGACTTATACGGCAAGATCCCAGAATTCCAATCTTAGCAAGGCGAACGCTGCGTATGAAAAAGGCGACAGAGCCCTTGCCCTGGATCTTTTTCTGAAGGCTTACGAGAAAGACCCTGAAAACCTGGAGATCAATTTCAAGCTGGGAAAACTTTATCTCGAAACCATATACAGGTATAAATCCCTACCCTACCTTGAAAAGGTGTATGCTAAAAATCCTTCTTATGATAAGGAATTAAACAAGCATCTGGGCTATGCCTATCAGTTCAATCATATTTTCGATAAGGCAAAAGAACACTATGCCTTATGCAGAACTACTCTGCCTAAAGAAGACCCTTTTATTCAAAGCATACCCCGTAAATTAATGGAATGCGATAACGGAAAAGAATTCGTTAGCCATCCTGTGGATGCGCAGATCGTAAACCTCGGCCCGGTAATCAATACCAGCTTCGCAGAATACGGGCCTATTGTCTCTGCAGCGGAAGATGAACTGATCTTCACTTCCAGAAGAGAAGGCTCTACGGGTGGCGATGTGGATGAAGAAGGAGATTTTTATGAAGATATATATATATCCACGATGCGGAATGGCGAATGGACAAAGCCCCGCCAGATCGGAACAGAGATCAATACACCTGTGCACGATGCCAGCATCGGGCTTTCGGCTGACGGGCGCACCATGTTTATTTATAAATCTGAAGGTAATGGTGATATTTATTCATGCAGAATGAAGCGCGACAGTTCGTGGGGAGAGCCTGTATTTATCGGGGGGCATGTGAATACAAAAAAATATTATGAGAATGCGGCGGCCATTTCTCCCGACGGGAAAATTTTCTTTTTCTCAAGCACCAGACCCGGCGGACATGGAAATCTTGATATCTATATGTGCATAAGAGATGGCAAAGGCAACTGGGGCGAGCCTATCAACCTGGGTAAAACGATTAACACAGAATTTGACGAGGAGGGCCCCGTGCTGGATCTGGATGGAAAAACTCTGTACTTCTCTTCCATTGGCCATAAATGCATGGGGGGCTTTGATATTTTTAAGACTGTTTATAATGCGGATACAAAAACATGGTCTGAGCCTGTGAATATGGGTTATCCTATCAATTCTGCAGATGACGATATTTATTTTACCCTGTCGGGTGATGGCAGGCATGCCTATTATGCTTCCGTGAAGGAAGGCGGATACGGAGAAAAGGATATTTATAAAATCACCATGCCTCAGCGGGATGATTATCAGGATCTGGTATCGAAAGTAAACGCCATTGTCAAACTCACTCAGCTGGATTCGGATAAGGATGTTATGATCTCCAATACAGATCCGGCCTTGAAATCGTCTTTTGAAAATATTTCCGACAGTGCCGGATTGCTGACCGAAGAAAGCAAAATTAAAATGCAAAAGATTAAGGCCGATTCTCTGCAGGTTGCCCGAGATCTTGACGAAC